>JBJXFU010000057.1:0-38047 GCA_046155885.1 Paracoccaceae bacterium | reverse complement strand
CGCCGGTCGGCCTCGCGGCGGGCCTCGCGCGCGGTCTGGTCGGCGCGGGCGGCCTCGGCCAGGCGCGCCCGCAGCAGATCATGCGCCCGCCGCGCCCCCTCGGCGCGGGCCGAGGCGTCTTCCAGATCGCGCTTCAGCTCCACCAGCCGGTTCAGCTGCTGCAGCCTCAGCGCCGCCGCCGACGGCGCGTCCTCGGCCGCCGCGCGGAACCCGTCCCAGCGCCAGAGATCGCCTTCCACCGAAACCAGTCTCTGCCCCGGCCGAAGCGCGGCCTGCAACCGCTCGCCATCGGCCTGCGCCACCAGCCCGATCTGCCCGATGCGGCGGGCCAGCTCGTCCGGAACCCCCACATGCGCCGCAAGCGGCTCCGCCCCGGCGGGAAGCGCTTCGGCCGTCGCATAGGGCGGCAGCACGGCCCAGCCGGTCGCTATGCCCGCCCCAAGCTTCGGGGCGCGCAGATCGTCCGCCAGCGCCGCGCCCAGCGCCTTTTCATACCCCGCCGCAACGCGCACCAGGTCCAGCACCTGCCGGCCGCTCGCGCCTTCGCGCTCCACCAGCCGCCGCAGCGCCGCGACCTGCGCCGTCAGCGCCGCTGCCTCGCCCTCGGCCGAGGCCATCGCCGCCCGCGCCTCGGCCTCGCGCGACTGCGCCTCGGCCTGGGCCTCGTCGGCGGCGGCCAGCAGCTTCTCGGCCCGCTCCGAAAGGTCGTGCGCGGCCTGCGCATCCGACCCCGCCCGCCCGGCGTCGTCGCGGGCGCGGGCAAGCGTGGCGACCGCCTCGGCGGCCATCGCCTCGGCTTTTGCGGCTTCCGCAAGACTGCGGTCAAGAACCGCGCGGTGGTCGGTGGCCAGCCGTTCCGCCGACTGGTGGCGGGCGGCCAGCCGCGCGGTGTCCTCGGTCGCCTCGGTCAGGCCCGCCTCGCGCGACGCCAGCGCCGCCGCCGCCTCGGCCGCCGCCGCCAGCGCCCCGGCCAGCCGGTCCTCGTGCCCGGCCGACTGCGCCTGCAGCGCGTCGCGTTCCTCCGCCAGCCGCGCGATGGTTTCCCCCGCATCGCGGTTCAGCGCCGCCTCGCGTTCGATATCCGCAGCGATCTGCGCGATGCGGTCGGAAATCGCCGCGATCGCCGCCTTAGCCCGCGCCTCGCGGTCGGCAAGCCCGTCGCGTTCGACGTTTAGGCGCTGCAGCACCGCCCCGGCGATGGCCGCCTCTTCGCGCAGGGGGGGCAGAAGCGCATCCGCCGCCTCCCGGTCGGCCGAAGCCCTGCGCGCCGCCGCTTCGGCCGCGCCCGCCGCCCGCAGCCGCAGGCCAAGCTCGGCCTCGGCAGCCGCCCGCGCCGCGTCCGCCTCGCGCCAGCGCCGCCACAGCAAAAGCCCCTCGGCCCGCCGCAGCTCGGCCGAAATCTCGCGGTAGCGCGCCGCCTGCCGGGCCTGCCGCGACAGGGCGGCGATCTGCTGGGCCAGCGCCTCGACCACATCGTCGATCCGCGTCAGGTTCTGTTCCGCCGCCGCCAGCCGCAGCTCGGCCTCGTGCCGCCGCTGGTAAAGCCCAGATATCCCCGCCGCTTCCTCCAGGATCCGCCGCCGGTTCTTCGGCCGCGCGCCGATCAGTTCCGCCACCTGCCCCTGGCGCACCAGCGCCGGGCTGTGCGCCCCGGTCGAGGCATCGGCAAACAGCATCTGCACGTCGCGCGCCCGCAACTCCTTGCCGTTGCCGCGATAGGCCGACCCGGCCTCGCGGGTGATCCGACGGGCGATCTCGATCTGGTCGGCGTCGTTCAGGCCGGGCGGCGCGCGCCGTTCGCTGTTGTCGATGACCAGCGCCACCTCGGCGAAGTGCCGGGCCGGGCGCGTCGAGGCGCCGGCGAAGATCACATCCTCCATCTCGCCGCCGCGCATCGCGCTGGCGCGGTTCTCGCCCATCACCCAGCGCAGCGCTTCCAGAAGGTTCGACTTGCCGCAGCCGTTCGGTCCGACCACGCCGGTCAGGCCCTCGTGGATGACCAGTTCCGTCGGGTCCACGAAGCTCTTGAAGCCGTTGAGGCGAAGGCGGGTCAGACGCAAGGCTGGGGGTTCCGCTGATTCCGGTCCGGGCATGAATGGTGGGGCGGGGAAGGGGGCCAAGTCAACCACCTGCCCCATCATCTGGCGGCTCCGCTCGGCTTATCCCCAAGATATCGGCCCCGCTTGACGCCGTGCCCCTGTCCGGTGCCAATTCCGGCAAAGGGAGGCGAGGATGGAAAAGGGCTCGGGGCACTGCCTCTGCGGGGCGGTGCGCTATGCGTTCGACGGGCCGCCGCTCTGGCAGAACCACTGCCATTGCGAAAGCTGCCGGCGGGCCACCGCATCCGGGTTCACCAGCTTCTTCTCGCTGCCCAAGGCACAGGTCCGCTGGTCGGGCAAGGCGAAGCCCTATGCCTCCAGCCCCGGCGTGACCCGCCGCTTCTGCGGCACCTGCGGCACCCCGCTTTCCTATGAAACGGCGGCGCGTCCGGACGACATCGACCTTTACGCCGCCACCCTCGACGACCCCGCCGCCTTCCGCCCCACCGACCACGAACACTGGGAGGATCACCTGCCCTGGATCGTGCCGGGCGACGGCCTGCCCAGGATCGCCTCGCCTCGCCTGATGCGGCCGGACGAGGATTTCGCGCCCATGCTGTCGCTCATCCGCACGGCCTTCGCCGGGATGGAGGGCCGCATCGACCCGCCCTCGTCCGCCAACCGCCTGACCACGGACGATCTGCGCGCCGCTGCAGAGGCGGGGGAAGTCTGGGCGGTCGAGGCGAACGATCGCCCGGTCGGCGCGATGGTGCTGACGTTCCGGCAGGACAGCCTCTATCTGGGCAAGCTCGCGGTCGACGCGGCATGGCGCCGGCAGGGCTTCGCGCGGGCGCTGGTGCGGGTCGCGGCGCGGCGGGCGAAGGAGAGGTCGCTGCCGGCAGTGGAACTGCAAACGCGGGTGGAACTGACCGAAAACCACCGGGCCTTTCAGGCAATGGGCTTCATCCGCACCGGCGAAAGCGCGCATCCCGGGTTCGACCGGCCGACGACGGTGCACTACCGGCTGAACGTGTCCTAGTCCCCGGCGAGCGGCCTGGCCTGTCCGAGGCAGGCCTCAACCGTGAACTCCCCGGGAATGCCGTCCCTTCCCTCCAGAATCAGGTCCGCCATCACCTCGCCCACCAGCGGCGCCAGCCCGAAGCCGATCTTGAACCCGCCGTTCGCCACGAAATGCCCCGGCCGTCCCGGCCATGCCCCCAGCACCGGCGCCCGCGTCACCGCTCGCGCCCTGACCCCCGCCCAGCGCGCCACGACCTCCGCCCGCTCCAGCGCCGGAACCAGTGACCGGGCCCTGCCGATCAGGGTGTCGAGCGCCGAATCGGTCTCTGTTCCGGCTCGAAACGAGGCCTCAGAGGTGGACCCGACCGCTACCGTCCCGTCGGCGTGGGGCACGACATGCAGCGCCCCGGCGAAGATCTGGGGGCTTCCGCCCGCGTCATGCCCCAGCAGCGCCGCCTGCCCCTTGACCGGCGCCCCGAGGACGCGGCCAAAGTCGCGCGACATCCCGGCAAGTCCCTCCGCCCCCGTGGCCCAAAGCACCGCGCCCCGCCCCTCGCAGTCCCGGCGGACCTCGCCGCCTAGCGCCCAGACCGCCGCCGACAGCGCCGCGACCGCCCGCCTCGGCGCGATCCGGGCCGAAAGCGTGTCGTGAACGCAAAGACCCGAGGGGCTTTCCACCGCCCAACCGCCTGAACGCGCCGGTACCACCCGCCACTCCGCCCGGCCCCGCCAAAGCCGCGCCGCCGCGCCCCCGCGCGCCCGGGCAAGCTCGGCCGCCGCAGCATCGGCGAGCGGCTGAAGCCGTCCGGTCCGCGCATAGCCGGTGTCCAGGCCCGAGGCCGCCGCGACCCCGTCCCACCAGTCCCCCGACATCAGCAGGCTCTCCAGCTGGAAGGCCTTCTTGGCGTTCCAGTTCTCCGGCACATGCGGGCTGAGCGCCCCGACCACTCCGCCCGATGCCCCCGCGCCCGTCCCGGCCGGGTCGATCACCCGCACCCGCGCCCCGCGACGCGCCATCGCATAGGCTGAGGCCAGCCCGAAGACCCCCGCCCCCATCACCGTCACGTCCGTCATAGGCCCGGCCCTTACGCCAATTCGCGCGGACGGGCCAGAAGCGGGCTCAGCCAAGCCAGTCCTTCGGATGGTTCAGCCACTTCGGCCGGCTTCCCGCGTAGGAATGTGCGACTGGCCGAAGCGCCACCAGGTTCGGCCGGTCGAAGACGCCGGAAACCAGCCCCACCGTCGGCCCGTCGTCGATCGCCCCCAGGGTCGAGCCGCAGACCGGGCAGAAGGCGCGCGACGAGATCTCCGACGACCGCCAGACGGCCGGCGCCCCGCCCGGCCCGGTCCAGCGCAGGTGGTCCTTCGCGACCGACACCCAGATCAGCGCGGGCGCGCCGGAATGCCGCTGGCACATGTGACACGAACAGCTGTGCGGCCAGTCCATCTCCCCGGCACCCTCGAACCGGATATGACCGCAGAGGCACCCCCCGGTCCAAGTCTTCGCTCCCGCCGCCATTTTCCCCGCCCTCCGCTTCGGCTACCCAAGGGGCGAGATAGGGGGGCAGGCGTGGCGGATCAACGGCCGGGCGAACGGGTCGCCTTCAGCGAAGCGGGGGTGCCGGTCTCGACGCTGTTCGGCGACCCCTATTTCAGCCTGCAAGGCGGGCTCGCCGAAGCGCGGCACGTCTTCCTTGCGGGTAACGGCCTGCCCACCCGCCTGTGTTCCGGCTTTCGTGTGGCGGAAACCGGCTTCGGCACCGGGCTGAACCTCCTCGCCCTGGCCCTCGCGTGGGAGGAAACGGGCCGCCCCGGCCGTCTCGCCTTCACCTCGTTCGAGGCCCACCCGATGCCCCCCGCCGACATGGCCCGTGCGCATGCGGCCTTCCCTGAACTCGGCTCTGTCTCGTCCGAACTCGTGGCGCGCTGGGCCGAGGGCCCATGCACCTTCGCGCTGCGCAGGATCGACGTGACGATTGTCGAAGGCGACGCCCGCGCCACCCTTCCCGCCTGGCAAGGCCGCGCCGACGCCTGGTTCCTCGACGGCTTCTCGCCCGCCAGGAACCCCGACCTCTGGACCCCCGCCCTGCTGGCCGATATCGCCCGCCACACCGCCCCCGGCGGCAGCTTCGCCACCTACACCGCCGCAGGCTTCGTCCGGCGGGGCTTGCAGGCGGCGGGGTTTCAGGTAGAGCGCGTGCCGGGATACGGGACCAAGCGTCACATGTCCCGAGGTATCCTGACAGAGCCCCCACACCGATGACCCCGGACCGCACGCGCCTCGGCATCGCGCTCGTCACGCTCGGCGTGGCGCTGTTCGCCGTTCAGGACGGCTTCTCCCGCCACCTCGCGGCAACCTACAACACGCTGATGGTGGTGACGATCCGCTACTGGTTCTTCGCCGCCTTCGTCCTTCTCATCGCGCTGCGCCGCCCCGGGGGGCTGCGGTCGATGGCCACCGCCAGGCCGGGCCTGCACACCCTGCGCGCCTCGCTGCTGATCGTGGAAATCTGCATCATCGTCCTGGGCTTCACCATGATCGGGCTGATCGAATCCCACGCCGTCTTCGCCTTCTGCCCGCTCCTGGTCGCGGCGCTCGCCGGGCCTGTCCTCGGCGAACGGGTGGGCTGGCGCCGCTGGTCCGCGATCGCAATCGGCTTCACGGGCGTCCTGATCATCCTCAAACCCGGAAGCGCGGTATTCTCGCCCGCCGCCCTCCTGCCGCTCGCGGCGGCGGCCATGTACGCGCTCTATTCGCTGCTGACGCGGATTGCGGCGAAGGACGAAGGCAGCCTCGTCAGCCTGTTCTGGGCGGGGCTGATCGGCGCAGCGCTGATCACCCCGCTCGGGCTTTGGCACTGGCAGCCGATGGCGGCCTTCGACTGGGCGCTGATGGCCGCCTACGGGGTCATCGCGGCGGTCGCGACCGGGCTTGTGATCCGCGCCTACGAACTGGCCGAGGCGAGCGCACTGCAGCCCTTCATCTACCTGCAGCTCGTCTTCGTGGCCCTCATCGGCTTCACCGTCTTCGGCGAGGTGCTGCGCCCCAACGTCGCCATCGGCGCGGGCGTCGTCGTCGCCTCGGGGATCTTCACGCTGATCCGCACCCGGCGGGTCGGCGGCACCACCGGAACGCCGGCATGACCGGACCCGCCGCGCAGAACACCCGTCTGGGCATCTGGCTGATGGCGGCGACCTCGCTCGTCTTCTCGGCGCAGGACGGGTTTTCGCGCTACCTCGCGGCGGAATACAACGTCTGGATGATCGTGATGATCCGCTTCTGGTTCTTCGCGGCGTTGGTCACGGCCCTGGCCGCCCGCGCGCCGGGCGGGTTGGGGGCTGCCGTCCGGGCGCGGTTCCCGAAGCTGCAGGTGTTGCGCGGCGTCCTTCTGGCGCTCGAAATCTGCGTCAACGTCAGCGGCTTCGTGATCCTCGGCCTCGTCCAAAGCCACGCGGTCTTCGCCTGCTATCCGCTGCTGGTCGCGGCGCTGTCCGGGCCGATCCTGGGCGAGCGCGTTGGCTGGCGGCGCTGGGCGGCGATCGGGGCGGGGTTCCTGGGCGTGCTCGTCATCCTCGAGCCCGGGGTGCGCGCGATCTCGCCCGCCAGCGCGATCCCGCTTCTTGCCGCCGTGATGTTCGCGGTCTACGCGCTGCTGACCCGCTATGTCGCGAAGGCCGACGCGGCATCGGTCAGCGTATTCTGGACGGGCGTGGCGGGGGCGGCGGCGATGACGGTGATCGGGCTTTGGCACTGGCAGCCGCTCGTGCGGTCCGACTGGGGGTGGATGACGGCGCTCTGCCTGTCGGGGGCGCTCGGGCATTTCCTGATGATCAAGGCCTTCGCCGTGGCCGAGGCCAGCGCCATCCAGCCCTTCGCCTATCTCCAACTTGTCTTCGCCTCGGGCGTGGGCGTGCTGGTCTTTGGCGACCGGATCGAGGCCAACGTCGTGGCCGGTGCCGCCATCGTCGTCGGCGCCGGCGTCTTCACGCTCTGGCGCGCCCGGCTGGCCGAAAAGCGCGCGTAGGCCGGGGCATGGCCCGGCTCCTCCCCCGATTCGCCGATCATGGTTAACGCCCCGTCCTGCGCCCCTGCGTACGCACGCCAGACACACGTTCAGCATACGCTCAGGATACGTTCCGGATACGCTCCGGGGGTCGGATTAACACAGCGTCCGCAGGCACTTACGCCCCAGAGCCGTCACCGCAGCCGCTTCAGCACATCCAAACTCGCATACCCATCCGGAATCAGCCCCTGATCCCGCTGGAAGGCCCGAACGGCGGCCAGGGTCTTCGGCCCGATCTTGCCATCCGCCCCGCCGGTATCGAACCCCGCCTTTGTCAGCCGCTCCTGCAATTCCATCCGCTCCGGCAGGGTCAGCGCCCGGTCATCGCGCGGCCAGGAGTGGCGGATCGGCGGCCCGCCGGCGATCCGGTCGGAAAGGTGACCAATTGCAATCACATAGGCATCGGCGGCGTTGTAGCGCTCAATGACGTGGAAGTTCGGGAAGATCATGAACGCCGCCCCCCGCGCCCCGGCAGGCAGCAGGATCGAGGCCGGGCCGTGGTCGCCCACAACCCGTCCCTCGGCGTCCCGGATGCCCAGCGCGGCCCAGTCGGCGGCGGGCTTGGTGACTCTTTCGCCCGACTGTGCGACGTCGAAACCTTGTGGCAGCGTCACCTCGACCCCCCAGGGCTGGCCCTTCCGCCAGCCGAACCGCGCCAGATATGCGGCGGTCGAGGCCAGCGCGTCGGCCGGGTTGTCGCCCCAGATGTCGCGCTTCCCGTCGCCCGTGTAGTCCACCGCATAGGCGAGGTACGAGGTCGGGATGAACTGCGTATGCCCCATCGCTCCAGCCCAGCTTCCGGTCATCCGGTCGGGGGTGACATTGCCCGCCTGGATGATCTTGAGCGCCGCCAGAAGCTGGCTTTCAAAGAACTCGCCCCGCCGCGCGTCATAGGCCAGCGTCGCCAGCGCCTCGACCAGATTGTAGCTGCCCATCACCTCGCCATAGGCGCTTTCCAGCCCCCAGACCGCCGCAACCACTTCTTTGTCCACCCCGTAGGTAGCCTCGATGCGGGTCAGCAGCCGCCGGTGCTTGCGCAGCGCGGCCTTGCCGTTGGCCACGCGGTCATCCGACACGGCCTTGTCAAGGTAATCCCAGATCGCCTTGGTGAACTCGCCCTGGCGGCGGTCTTTCTCAATGACTTCAGGGTTGTAGCGTACATTCCGCAAGGCCAGGTCAAAGGTCGCCCCGCTGATCCCGCGGGCCAGCGCGCGGGGTCGGAAGGCGGTGACCCAGGCCTCGAACCCGGCTTCCGAGCCGGTCAGGATCAGCGCCTCTGGTCCGGCCATCGGGGCCTCCAGCATTGGGGGAAAGTTCAGGGGAAAGGGCTGCGCCAGCCCCGGGACTGGCAGCGCGGATAGCGCCGCGAGGGTCGCGAAGGTCCTGATCATCCTGCCCGCCTGTCGGTTTCTTCTTGGGCAGGAGTGTAGCGGATGCAACACGGGGGGCAAGGCGGGGCGCTCGTCGGGCGTGACCGCCCTCCTCGCTCGCATCGAAGCGAAAAGGCCCGCAAGGGCCGATGAGCGGCCCGCTCAATCCGTTTGCCGCCTCTTCCGCTCGACCTTGCGGCGGGTTTTCGCCGCCTTCGCGCCCGCCTTGGCCGGCATCCGGCGGGTGGGGCCCCCGCGACCGCCCGTAGGCCCGCCCGGCATGGCCTTCCCGTCGATTTCAAGCAGTTCCAGCACCAGTCCGCCGGTCACCGGCACCGCCTCGGCCAGCCGCACCGTCACCCACTGCCCCATGCCAAGGACGGTGCCGGTATCGGCCCCCATCAGGGTCTGGCTCTTCGCGTCAAAGTGGAAGTACTCGCGCCCCAAAGTGCGGATCGGGATCAGCCCGTCCGCCCCCGTCCCGTCCAGCTTCACGAACAGCCCGAACCGCGCTACCCCACTGATCCGGCCGGAGAATTCCGCTCCGACCCGGTCCGAAAGATAGGCCGCAAGATAGCGGTCGGTGGTGTCGCGTTCGGCCGCCATGCTGCGCCGTTCCGCATCGCTGACGATCTGCGCCGTGTCGTCCAGCATCTCGATATCCGCCGCCGAAAGCCCGTCTTTGCCCCAGCCGTGGCCCGCGATCAGCGCCCGGTGCACGATCAGATCGGAATAGCGCCGTATGGGCGAAGTGAAGTGCGCGTAGTTGCGAAGCGCCAGGCCGAAATGCCCGAAGTTCTCCGCCGCATAATAGGCCTGCGGCAGAGACCGCAGCGTGGTGACGTTCAGAAGCTCGTCGAAATCCGTCCCCTCGGCCTGGGCCAGCAGCCGGTTCAGGTGCGCGGTCTTCAGCACCTGCCCCTTTGCCAGCGTGAAGCCCGACGCCTCGGCCACCTCGCGCAGCGCGTCGAGCTTTTCGGGGGTCGGTTCCTCGTGCACCCGGAACAGCAGCGGGCGGCGGAGGCGGATCAGTTCCTCGGCGGCGGCGACATTGGCGAGGATCATGAACTCCTCGATCAGCCGGTGCGCGTCGAGCCGCTCGCGGAAGGCGACAGAGTCGACGCGGCCGTCATCGGTCAGCACGATCCGGCGTTCCGGCAGGTCAAGGTCGAGCGGCTGGCGCAGCGTCCGCGCCTTGGCGGCGGATTCGTAGGCGGCATAGAGCGGCGCGATCACCTCGGCCATCAGGGGGGCGCAGCGGTCGTTGGGGTGGCCATCCTGCGCCGCCTGCACCTCTTCGTAGGCGAAAGAGGCCACCGACAGGATCATCGCGCGGGTGAAGCGCTGCGCGACCTTCCGGCCTTCCGCGTCCAGCGTCATCCGCACCGCGATGACCGGGCGTTCAAGCCCTTCGTGCAGCGAGCAGAGGTCGCCCGACAGGCGGTCGGGCAGCATCGGCACGACGCGATCGGGGAAATACGTCGAGTTGCCCCGCACCCGCGCCTCGCGGTCGAGCGCCGACTGCGGGGTGACGTAGTGGGCGACGTCGGCAATCGCGACCCAGACGATATGGCCGCCGGGGTTGGCGGGGTCGTCGTCGGCATGGGCGTAACAGGCGTCGTCATGGTCGCGGGCATCCGCCGGATCGATGGTAGAGAAGGGGAGGTGGCGGAGGTCCTCGCGGTCGCCGGGGGAAACCGGCGTCGCGGCGTCGGCCTCGGCGACGGCGGCGTCGGGAAAGCTGTCGCGCAGACCGTGCTGGTGAATGGCAATCAGCGACACGGCCTTCGGCGCCGAGGGGTCGCCCAGCCGTTCGGTGACGCGGGCGCGGGGCAGGCCGAGGCGCGCCTTCGGCCCGGCGAGTTCGCCTTCGACCAGTTCACCGTCCTTCGCGCCCCCCGTTGCGTCGGCGGCGACGGTCCATTCCTTGTCCGAGCCCTTGTCGATGGGCACGATCCGGCCGCCCTCGGATGCCTTGCGGAAGATGCCGAGGATGCGGATCGGGTTCGCGCCGATCTTGCGGATCAGCCTGGCCTCGTAGTCGCGGTCCTCGGCCACGACCTCGGCAAGGCGGGCGAGGATGCGGTCGCCTTCAGCCACGGGCGCATCCGCCTTGCGGGGCAGGAATAGAATGCGCGGGGCGGGGCCGTCGCCCGTCCATTCCATCGGGCGGGCGAACTGGTCGCCGCTCTTGTCCGGAGGCAGGATGGTCAGGACGGCTACGGGGGGAAGCTTGGCTGCGTCGCGGTAGGTCTTGCGGCGGCGATCGAGGGTGCCGTCGTCCTCCAGCTCGCGCAGCATCCGCTTCAGCTCGATGCGGTCGGCGCCCCTGATGCCGAAGGCCTTGGCGATGTCGCGCTTGGCGGCCTCGCCCGGGTGAACAGCGATCCAGGCGAGGAGGTCGGATTTCGAGGGGATAGGGGACATGCGCGCGGCCTAGCACGGGGCGGGGCCGAGGTCACGGGGCCTGTCAGGCGAAGTAGTCGCGCAGGATGCGCATGTAGATGCGCTTCAGCGCGAGGATGTCGCTGACCGCCACGTGCTCGTCCACCTGGTGCATGGTCTTGCCCACCAGCCCGAATTCGACAACCGGGCAGTGATCCTTGACGAACCGTGCGTCCGAGGTACCGCCGGAGGTGGAGGGTTTGGGGATGAGCCCGGTTTCGGCCTCGACCGCGCCTGCCACCAGATCGGTGAAGGGGCCGGGCTCCGTCAGGAAGCTTTCGCCCGAGATATCGTAGAAGAATTCGAAGCCAACCCCTGTTGCCGCCTGAACCTCCGCCGCCTCACGCCTGAGCCAGCCGGTCAGCGCCGCGCCGGTATGGGCGTCGTTGAAGCGGATGTTGACGGCGGCGGAGGCGGCGGCCGGGATGACGTTCGAGGCAGGGTTGCCGGTATCGACCGAGGTGACGGCGAGCGTCGAGGGGTCGAAATGCGCGGTGCCGGTGTCGAGCTCGGCGGCGGTGAGGCGGAAAAGATAGGCGACCATTGCGTGAAGCGGGTTCTTCGCCCGGTGCGGATAGGCCGAATGGCCCTGCAACCCGGTCGCCCGGATGCGCGCCGAAAGCGAGCCGCGGCGGCCGATCTTTATCGTGTCGCCCAGGGTTTCGGGGCAGGTGGGTTCGCCGACCAGGCAGACGCTCATCCCTTCCCCTTCGCGCGCCATCCAGTCGAGCAGCGCGACGGTGCCGTCCTTCGCGGCGCCTTCCTCGTCGCCCGTGATGGCAAGGACGATGGCGCCGTCGGGCGGGGTCTTCCGCACGAAGTCGATGGCGGCGGCGGCAAAGGCGGCGACGCCCGACTTCATGTCGGTTGCCCCCCGACCCCAGAGGGTGGTGCCGTCGGTCTCCGCGCCGAAGGGGTCGCGCGTCCAGCGGGACGGGTCGCCGACAGGGACAACGTCCGTATGCCCGTTGAAGCCGAAGCTGCGGTTAGCTCCCTTGCGGCCCCAGCGCGCGAAGAGGTTCGCGGTGCCGTTCCGGTCCACCCGGGTGCAGTCGAATCCGGCTTCGCCGAGGAGAGAGGCAAGCAGGGAAAGCGCCCCGCCTTCCTCCGGCGTGACCGAGGGGCAGCGGATGAGGTCGGCGGTCAGGGCGACGGGATCGACGGGGGCATGGGGTGTGGGCATGGGGGTGTTCCGGGCCTTGGCGGGCCAGCCAATAGACCTCTGCGGCGGGGCGCGCAACGCGGAGACGCGGGGGTCAGTCGTAGAAGGGCGTCACCTCAGCCACGATCACCGCGTTCTCGTCCAGCGCCCGCTGCATCAGCGCGCGCTCGCCCTCGGCGATTTCCGGTCCGTCTCGCTCGCGGTCCTCGGGCGTGCCGTAGCCGGTGACGTCGAGGGGGGCCATGTCGGCCTGCTTGAGGATCGCCACCGCCTCGCGCACCGCTTCCTCTTCGGAGACGCCCGAGGAATAGACCATCAGCGCCGCGCCTGTGGACTTCGGCGGCAGCCCGTCGCCGGGTTTGCGGCCGACCTCGATCAGGAGGGTGTAGGTGTGGCGGGGGCGGCGGGATTTGGGGGCTGGCTCGGGTGGTACGGGCATCGGGCATCCGGGGCGGCGGCAGGCGCGGGCACCCGCCCCTCAGGTCCTATCACTTGCCAACAATCATCATAGGAATGACTATGCGGACCGATGTTTGCAAGGGACAGCGGCATGAAACGGTTGGGACGGTTTCTGCGAGCGCTGGTGCTTATCGTCATTGCCGTCCTCGCCGTTTTCTGGTGGGTGGCTCGTCCGTCCTCGCCGGGTGAATTCTACGAGTTCACCGCGGACCCGCCCGCGACGCCAGGCGAGCTCCTTCGGCAGGAGGTTCTGGAGGCCCCGCTACCGGAGGGGGCGAAGGGCTACCGCATCCTGTATTCGACCACACGCCACGATGGCTCGGCGGCAGTCGCAAGCGCGGTCGTGGTGGTCCCCGAGACCGGTGGCGCCGCGGCCCCGGTCGTAGCCTATGCGCACGGGACCACAGGGGTGAGGCCAGGCTGCGCACCCTCGGTCTTCGACAATCCCTTCCCGAACGTGCCGGGCTTCCCCGGTCTTCTGGCCGAGGGCTGGGCCTATGTCGCCACTGACTATGTCGGGCTGGGAACCGAGGGTGGGCATTTCTACCTCGTGGGCGACGACGCGGCCCGCGCGGTGCTTGATTCGATCCGGGCCTCCGGGAGACTTGAAGGAGTCGCGCTTGCCCGGAATGCCGTTGTCTGGGGCCATTCGCAGGGCGGTCACTCGGCGCTGTGGACCGGGCAGCGGGCGGCCGACTATGCGCCCGACCTGAGCATAGCGGGGATCGCCGCCGTCGCGCCCGCGACGGATCTTCCGAAGCTGGCCGAGGTTTCGGGCAGCGGCACATTCGGCAAGATCGTGCTGTCCTACATCACCGACGCCTATGACCGGGCCTACCCCGACATTGGCGCCTGGTCATATGTTAGGCCGGTGTCGCGCTGGCTGACGCGGGACATCGCCAGTCGCTGCATCGAAAGCCCGGACGCGATCTTTTCCGTGCTGCAGACGATGCTGCTGCCGGGGGAAGGGCCATTCGCGCGTTCGCCTCTTGAAGGCGCCTTCGGGGAGAAGCTGGCCGCGAACGTGCCGACCGGCCCCTTCGCCGCGCCGACGCTGATCGCGCAGGGCGGGGCGGACGACCTGATCCTGCCCGACATTCAGGATGCCTTCGTGGCGAAACTTTGTGCCGCGGGCGTGCCGGTCGAGTACCGGCGGTACCCGGGCAAGGACCATATCTCGGTCGTCGCGCCTGAGTCCCCGCTGACCGCAGACCTGATAGCCTGGACCCGGGCGCGTTTTGACGGGGCGGCTCCTTTGGATGGCTGCGGCGGCTGAACGCAGGTTCAGCCGGACGGGATTCGGCCCCAGAGGTAGATACCGCCATCCGCCTCGAGCGCCAGCGACATCTGGCTGCCGATGATGGTGTAGGAGCGGATGCGGACAAGGTCACGCGCGATCTGGCTGTCAAGCGCGCCCGCGCCGCAGGCTGCGCGCGTCATCGGCCCGGGCGACAGGGCGAGCGACCCGCCGCGCTGGCTGGCTTCGTCCGACGTCCAGTTGGAGGATGCCCGGTTGCAGTCGAGTTGAAGCGAGAGTCGGCCATCAGCGCCGAATTCCGCAGTGTAGCGCTCGACCCTTGGCGGAACGATCGTGCCGATGGCGTCGTCGGAGGACTGGAAGTGGATCAGTCGCCACTTCGTCCCGGCCAGCGTAACCGGCGAAGGTTCGACCTGGGGTTGCTTCATGGCTTCGTCCTGATCACGGCACAGGCGGTCCTGGCCGGCGGCGTCAGTCCATGTCGCCTCGGTTCCTTTGCCACGGAAGCGGTGGGAACCGTTGGAATAGAGATACCCCGACCCGGTTTCCTGGCGCGAGAGCCGGACGCTCTGGCCCTCATAGGTCAGGACAGCCGTGTCGCCGGCGAACTGGACCGAGATGTTGACGCCCCGATCGCACAGGAAGGCGACCGTCCGGTCCTCGGCGTGGGCGTGACCGGTCCAAGCCAGAACACAAAGCGCCGGAAGCGCAAGGGAGCCGATGCGCGTCATGCGGTGCCTCACTTCTCTAGCTCCGGCTTGGCGTAGACGACCAGCGTTCCGCGCGCGTAGCCGGCGGTCAGCGCCTCGTAGTCGAACTGAACCGCGCGCAGCTTGCGCGGAGCCCTGAGGATGTCGATGGCCTTCGAGCACTTGCCGGGATCGAGTACAAGCGGGACGAAGAGCCGCTGCCACGATCCGTTATCCAGGCGCACTTCGGCGCGGCGGATACGGACCGGGTTTTTCTCGGCGCAGATGCGGATGGCAGTGAACTTCCGCGCGTCGACAATGGGCCACGTGTCGCGGTCGGCGCCGTCGCCCACGTCGAGGCGGATGATTTCGTCCATGAGATCGGCCTGAACCGACACGGGATCGGAAAACGCGATCGTACCATCCTGAACGGTCGCCGAAGCCAACCCTTCCGCGCCCGCCGGCAACTCCGTTGCCGACGCAAGCGCGAGGCCGAGACAGACTGTGGCAGCGAACCTCGGGATGGCCATTCTTCTGTCTCCGGTCAATCCAAGGGCTCAGGTTTGTTCAGAACATGAACCTGTTCTCGCCGGGTACCGCCGGCATCCGGCCCGTTGGTCTGCCAACGAGACTCACGCGGCTGAAGAATACCGGGCGGCCCGGGCTTCTGGCCAGAAGATTCGCCGTGGCGGCGTTCCGCGTTGGCGCGGGCGCGGCGGCGCCTCACTCCCGCAACAACTCATTGATCCCCGTCTTCGCCCGCGTCTGCGCGTCCACCTTCTTCACGATCACCGCGCAGTAAAGGTTCACGCCCCCCTTCGAGGGAATCGAGCCCGCCACGACGACAGAGCCTGCGGGGACCTCGCCGTAGAAGGTTTCGCCGGTTTCGCGGTCGAGAATCCGGGTCGATTTGCCGATGAAGACGCCCATGCCGAGGACGGAGCCCGCGCGGATGATGCAGCCTTCGACCACCTCGGACCGCGCGCCGATGAAGCAGTCGTCCTCGATGATGGTGGGGCCCGCCTGCATGGGTTCGAGCACCCCGCCGATGCCGACGCCGCCGGAGAGGTGGACGTTCTTGCCGATCTGCGCGCAGGAGCCGACAGTGGCCCAGCCGTCCACCATGCTGCCTTCGTCGACATAGGCGCCGACGTTCACGAACGACGGCATGAGGACGACGTTCCTGCCGATGAAGGCCGAGCGTCGGACGATCGAGCCGGGGACGGCGCGGAAACCCGCAGCGCGCCATTCGGGCTCGCCCCAGCCGTCGAACTTCGACGGCACCTTGTCCCACCAGGTGGCGGCGCCGTTGCCGCCGGGGATGACGGCCATGTCGTTCAGGCGGAAGGAGAGAAGGACGGCCTTCTTGGCCCACTGGTTGACGTGCCAGTCGCGCCCGCGCTTCTCCGCCACGCGGAGGGCCCCTTGGTCAAGCGCCGCAAGGGTGGTTTCGATGGCGTCGCGGGTTTCGCCCCTGGTTGCGGGACTGATGCCGTCGCGCGCCTCCCATGCGGCGTCGATGGCGGCTTCGAGGGCGGCGTGGGTCATCGCTGGCTCCGGCTGGGTGGCGCTGCGCGCCTATAGACCGGGCCGCCCGGCGGCGCAATCGCGCCGGACGGGGCTCAGACGAGGAGGTTCAGGCGAGGCGATCCTCGCCGCTGCGGGTGAGCGTCATGTACGCGACGAGGAGCGCGATCGCGGCGAGGAAGAGCGCGCTGGTGATGATCGTGCCGAAGCCCATCCCGCCGTACTGCCCGGGCTGCGACAGCAGATCGCCGAAGGAAGCGCCGAGGGGCCGGGTGAAGATGTAGGCCAGCCAAAAGCCCAAGGTCGCGTCGAGTCCGAGGAGAAGGTAGCCGATGGCGAGCGAGGCGATGATCATACCGAAAAGGATGCCGGTGGCGAAGTAGCCGAGGCCGAACCGTTCCGCGATCAGATCGCCCGCCGCGGTGCCGAGGGCGAAGGTGAGGAGGATGGCGAGCCAGTAGAAGCCCTCGCGCCGGAAGGTGAAGACCTTGTGGATCGACAGCGTACCTTCGGCGCGGAACCAGATGAGGAAGGTCAGGGCGAGGGCCGCGATGAAGGCGCCGGTCGAGACGATCAGCGGTACGCCGAGGTTGTCGGAGAGATTGTCGGTGACGAGCGTCCCGACAATGCTAATGAGAACGACCGCGAGCCAGTAGGACCAGGGGACGTATCGGCGCTGGGCGAACTGGAGGATCAGTGCGACGGCAAGCACCGCCGCCATGATGCCCGAGGTGGCGGTGAGGCCGAGGCCGAGGTTCACAGCGAGGTAGTCGGCAGCGGTTTCGCCCATCGTCACGGCCATCAGCTTGATCAGCCAGAAGTCGATGGTGACGCGCGGGACGCGGTTCACTGCAGTAAGGGCGGTCGGCATGGCGGTTCGGTCCTTCGGTGAGGCGCGGGCTTGCGGCGGCGGGCTCAGGAATTGCCGAGCAGGGCCAGCGCCCGGGCGCTGAAGCCGTTGGCGTTGGCGTCGTCATCGGCGTTGCAGCGTTCGAGGGCCTGCGATTTGAGGGCGGCTACCTTTGCCGACGCCTCAGGCGCGGGTCCTGCGGCGGACAGTGCCGCATCGATGGACCTGAGCATCTCTTCGCAGGGCAGGTTGTGCCCGGCGGCGTCGGTGACGGCAATCCCGGCCACCTCCGTCGCCCGGCCGTTCGCCACCTCCCCACTCGCAGGCGCGGTAAGCGCCGACTGCAGAGCCGTGAGGGTCGCTGTGACTCGGGCCGGATCGGGTGCGTCCGCCCGGGCGGCCTTTAGCGCCGCGTCGGCTGCCGCGTCGGCATTGCCCCAAGCGGCCGGATCGAGCCGGCGGAGCGAAGGCGCGGCATCGTCCCAGGCGGTCTCGAAATCCGTGATGCGCGTGGCGGCGGCGGTTGTGTCGCCCTTGGCGGACAGGGCTTGGACATCGGCGACGATGGCGGTCATTGCGGGAAGATCGCCCAGTCCGTTTCCAGCGGCTGCGGCTGCGGCTGCGGGTGGCGCCAGCCAGCCGTAGCCACCGGCAAAGAGGATGACGGGGGCAAGAATCAACGCCAGTGCGAGTGCGACCTGCTTCACGGTTCCTACGTCCTTTATGTCCAGGCGGCTTCGTGCTTTGCGGGATGCGTAACCGCAAATCACTCCTTAGTGACCGGGACCGCGATGTCGGCCCACCACCGGCCGGTCGCCCCTAGGTGGTTCAGACGCGACCCTGTGCTAGAGATAGCGCCCGGATTTCGGAAGAGACAGGAACAGATGACAAGGCAGGACAAGCGAACGCATTCCCTCCGCGACAGCCTGGAAGATGCGGTTGCCGCGAAGGTCGCGCCCGACACGGCGCAGACCCGCGCCCCGGCTTACCGGCTGGCCTTTACCGACCGGGATTTCATGCTGCGCGAAGAACTGCGCCCGGTGCGGCTTCAGCTTGAGCTTCTGAAGCCCGAAATGGTTCTGGACGAGATGGGGATCGTGTCGACGGTGGTTCTGTTCGGCGGCGCGCGCATTCCCGATCCCGCGCGAAAGGGCGAGGCGCGGACCGAGGCGCTGGCCGATCTGTCACGCTTCTACGACGAGGCGCGGGTCTTCGCCCGGTGCATCACCGAACGCAGCCTCGTCGCCTTCGGCCGCGACTGGGTGATCTGCACGGGCGGCGGTCCGGGGGTGATGGAGGCGGGCAACCGGGGCGCCGACGATGCCGGGGGGCTGTCGATCGGGCTGAACATCGTGCTTCCCCACGAACAGGCGCCGAACCGCTATGTCACGCCCGAGCTTTGCTTCAACTTCCACTATTTCGGCATTCGCAAGATGCATTTCCTGATGCGCGCCCGGGCCATCGCGGTCTTTCCCGGCGGTTTCGGGACGCTGGATGAGATGTTCGAGGCGCTGACGCTGATCCAGACAGGCCGGATGGCGCGGGTGCCGTTCCTGCTGTTCGGGAGGGCATTCTGGGAGCGGCTTATCGACTGGCGGATGTTGGCCGAGTCCGGGACGATCTCGGTCGAGGACCTGTCGCTGTTTCGCTTCGTCGAGACGGCGGACGAAGCCCTTGCGGCGATCGACAGTTGGCAGGGCGCGGGTGAGAAGCGGACAGAGATACCCGGGCGGTAGGACGAAGGCGCCCGGTGACCTATGGCGCGGTCCCTGCCGCGATCCCGCGCGAAGGTCTGCGCGCCCGCTCGGTCGCGCTTCTCAGCTGCCCGCAGGCCGCCATGATGTCCTCGCCCCGGGGCGTGCGGATGGGCGAGGCGTAACCCGCGTTGTGGATGATGTCGGCGAAGGCATGGATGCGGTTGCCCGACGGCCGCCTGTAGGGCGCGCCGGGCCATTCGTTGAAGGGGATCAGGTTCACCTTGGCGGGGATGCCGCGCAGCAGTTCGACCAGCCGCCGGGCGTCTTCCTTGCTGTCGTTAACGCCGTCCAGCATCACGTATTCGAAGGTGATCCGTTCAGAATTCGACAGGCCCGGATAAGCGCGCAGCGCATCGAGCAGGGTGGCGATGTTCCAGCGTTTGTTGATCGGCACCAGCCGATCGCGGACCTCGTCGGTGGTGGCATGGAACGACACGGCAAGAAGGCAGCCGATCTCGGTCGCCGTCCGGGCGATTTCCGGCACCACGCCGCTTGTCGACAGGGTGATGCGCCGCCGGGACAGGGAAATGCCTTCCGGGTCCATCGCGATCTTCATCGCGTCGCGGACCGCCTCGAAGTTATAGAGCGGCTCGCCCATGCCCATCAGGACGATGTTCGAAAGCAGCCGCGTTTCGTCCTTGGGCGCTCCCTGTACGGGCCATTCGCACAGGTCGTCGCGGGCAAGCATGACCTGGCCGACGATTTCGCCCGCCGTCAGGTTCCTGACCAGCTTCTGCGTTCCGGTGTGGCAGAACGAACAGGTGAGGGTGCAGCCGACCTGGGATGAGATGCACAGCGTGCCGCGGTCTTCCTCGGGGATGTAGACGGTTTCGACCTCGTGCCCGCCGGCGATGCGGACAAGGTACTTGCGGGTGCCGTCGGCGCTGATCTGGCGGGTCACGACCTCGGGCAGGCGGATTTCGAACCGCTCGGCGAGCAGGGTCCGGTAATCCCGGGCGAGGTTTGTCATCAGGGCGAAATCCCGCACTCCCCAGTGGTAGATCCAGGCCCATACCTGGCCGACCCGCATCTTCGCCTGCACTTCGGGGGTTCCAGCCGCGATCAGCGCATCGCGCAGCCCGTCGCGGGTCAGGCCGACGAGGTTCACTCGGCCCCCTTCCGGCAGCCTCCGGGGGAGGGTGAGGGCATCCTGGACGAGGGGGGCTGAGGGGGCGGTCATTTACGGGCGGCAGCCTGAGGGAAGCCGGTCATATATGGGGTCGGGGAGGGAAATGGAACAGCCGGGATGCACGGTCCCGGGCATTCCGGAAGAAATGTCCTTCGCAGCGACAGTTGACGGGCGTGCAATCGCAATGGGTTGGAATAGCGGATTCATCGAGCATTCACGGGTACGCCGCGATCCGCGTCCGGACCCCGCCCGGGCCGGAAACACCGGCCGGGATCAGCCCGCGCAGCGTTTCGCCGCCTCGTCGAGCGCCGCCGAAGCGCCGTTCAGCGAAAACGTGTCCTTGGTCTGCGTGCCGCGCTGCGAGCGCGCGGAAAGAATCGCGCTCGACCCGGCCTTCATCGCAGCGATGATCTTCGCGTCGTCCTCGGGCGAGTTCGACCAGGCGTTTTCGGGGTTGGTCGCTGCGTCGGTGAAAAGGTTGAACACCGTGCCGCCGATGTCGAGCGTCGGGCTTGAATCCGGGGCGAAGGGATACCCGCCGGCGAAGGAAATCTCGCCCTGGGCCGCCCCCGGACGGTAGGTCACGAACAGCCGGATCTCGCCCCGGCGCACCGCGACGGGCTTGCCGTCGCGGGTGTTGACCGATTCGGCCGGAGCCGAGACCAGTGCGCATTCCTTGGGGTTGTCCCAGACATAGACGCTCCAGGCGGTGTAGACCGCGACGGGTTTCGGTGCGTCTTGCGCAAAGGTCGGCCCCGGGGCCACTGCGAGAAAGAACGCGGCCCCCGCCAGCGCGTAGCCTGATCCGGTCATGTCCTGCCGAGCCTCCAGCCCAATCGTCGCCCCACGGGGTCCGTGCCCATGTCCCGCGCCTTCGCAGCGTCTTCCCGGGTGGAAGCGGACCCGTCAACCCGTTATGACCCTCCATACAAGCGAGGGGCGGACCGGAAAAGCCCCGTTGGCGGGAAATCGCTGAAAGGGCGGTGCGATGGCATCCATTCCGATGATCGAGCTCTGGCGGGGCGGGCGGCTGGAAAGCCTGCACCGCGGGCATGCGGTGATCTGTGACGCGCAAGGCGGCATCGCCGAGGCCTGGGGCGACCCGGGCGCGGTGATCTTTCCGCGGTCGTCGTGCAAGATGATCCAGGCCCTGCCGCTGATGGAAAGCGGGGCGGCCGATGCGGCGGGGCTGACGGAGCGGCATTTGGCGCTGGCATGCGCCAGCCACAACGGGGCGCATATCCACACCGGGCTGGTGACGGAATGGCTGGCTCATATCGGGCAGGCCGAGGCGGACCTGCGCTGCGGGCCGCAGTGGCCGTCGGACGTGCCGGCGCGCGACGAGCTGATCCGGGGCGGGGATAGCCCCTGCCAGATTCACAACAACTGTTCGGGAAAACACACGGGTTTTCTGACGCTTAACCGGTATCTGAAGGGCGGCAGCGAATATGTCGAGCCCGACCACCCGGTGCAGAAGTCTGTCCTTGGCGCGTTCGAGGAGGTGACGGGCGAGGCCTCGCCCGGCTACGGGATCGACGGCTGCTCGGCGCCGAACTTTGCGACCAGTCCGCACGGGCTGGCCCGCGCGATGGCGGCCTTCGCGGCGGCGGGCGGGGGCGGCGGGGCGCGGGACCGGGCGATGGTGCGGCTGCGGGAGGCGATGGGGGCGCATCCGGAACTGGTGGCGGGTGAGGGGACGGCTTGTACGGAGCTGATGTGTGCGATGGGCGGCCGGGTGGCGGTGAAGACGGGGGCCGAGGCGGTCTATGTGGCGATCGTGCCGGGTAAGCGGCTGGGGATCGCGCTGAAGATCGAGGATGGGGGCACAAGGGCGGCGGAGGCCGGGATTGCCGCGCTTCTGGTGCGGCTGGGGGTGCTGGAGGCGGGGCATCCGGTGGTGGCCAAGTACCTGACCGGGCCGATGAAAAACCGGCGGGGGATCGCGGTGGGGGAGATGCGGCTTTCGACGGGGTTCGGGGGGTAGACGGGCTTGCCGGTCCCTCTTTGATGAAGGCGAATCCATTGCGGGCCGCCCTTGTCTTCCCGGCATCGGAGAGCCTGCGCGACCTTCTTCCAACCCCTTGCGGGCGCTGCATTAATCATCGGCTTCCGCACCGTTCGCAGGGTGCCAGCAACCCCCCAGCAATATGCCAGCAACCTGCCATACGATCGTATGGCATTCGGTGAATTAACCGTTAACCCCGAATCGGCAGCCGTCCGGACCGCGCGGCGGGACGGCATGGGGCTGACCAGGGAAGGGACGTTCCGTTCTGACGCGCCACCGTCGCGCCTAGAGATCGAACCGCTTCGACACCCGCCCCACCCGGGTGCCGTCGTCCAGCGCCCAGTCCGGGTCGGCCGCGTAGTCGGTGAAGCCCATCTTGTCGTAGTAGCGCAGGCCGCCCGGGTTGTCGGCGCGGATGGTGGCGTTGATCGTTGCGATGCCGCGCCTGGCGGCGATGGCGCGGGTGGCGCGGAAGAGGGCGGCGGCGGCACCGGCGCCGCGTGCGGCTTCGGCCACGTAGGTGCCGATGTCGGCCCAGCCCCGGGGGAGCGAGGGGTGGGCTTCGAGAACCTGGAAGCCCACCGTCATCGGGCCGGACTGAACGACGAAGGCCGCGATGGACCCGGGGCCGGCAAGGTAGAAGAGGTTGAACTCGTCGGCGGTGAGGGGTGTCTGGTAGGCGGTCGTGCCGCCCGCCGCGATGATCGCGTTCAGAAGCGCGGCAAGCGTCGGGGCGTCCTGGGGGGTGGCGGTGCGGACGAAGATCATGCGGCGAACTCCGACGCCGCATAACCCTGGACGTACAGGAGCGCCGTCAGGTCGCCGAAGTTGATGCGGATGTCGCATTCCGCCGCGACCGAGGGCTTGGCGTGCAGCGCAACGCCCGCGCCCGCCAGCCGCAGCATGCCCAGATCGTTCGCGCCATCGCCGACGGCCATCGTCTGAGCCGGATCGAGCCCGAGCCGCGCGGTCAGCTCGGCCAGCGCGGCGACCTTCGCCGACCGCCCCAGGATCGGGCGGGCGACCTCGCCCGTCAGGGCCCCGTCGCTGACGAGAAGCGTATTGGCGCGGTGTTCGTGGAAGCCGAGGGCATCGGCGACAGGGCCGGCGAAGGCAGTGAACCCGCCGGAGACCAGGGCTGTATAGGCGCCGTTCGCCTTCATCGTGGCGACAAGCTCCCGGCCGCCGCCGGTGAACGTGATCCGCTCGGCGATGACCCGCGCGATGGCGGCCTCGGGCAGGCCCTTCAGAAGGCCCACGCGCTCGGTCAGGGCCGCCTCGAAATCAAGCTCGCCGTTCATGGCGCGGGCGGTGATGGCGGCCACCCTGTCCCATTGGCCGGCCGCGTCGGCCAGTTCGTCGATACATTCCTGCCGGATCATGGTCGAATCCATGTCGGCGAGGAGCAGCTTCTTCCTCCGCCCTTCGGCCGGCTGCACGACGAGGTCGAAGCCGAGCTGCTTGAGGCCCTGCCAGACCTGCCAGCGGTTGTCCGGCACCGAGGCGACGGTGAATTCGGCAGCGATGCCGGGATTGAGCCAGCGCGCCTCGCCGCCGCCCCAGGCGTTGCGGAGCGATTCCACCGTTGCCCGGTCGAGGATCGCGCGGGTCGGGTCGCAGAGGAGGGTGGCGACGAACATGGGCTTCCGGGGTTAGGCGCGTGTCGGATCCGGCACCTCATGCGCCGCTTATCCGCTATTTCCCCCTTGTGCCAGCCGTCGGGCGCCCGTATTTCCGGCGGCGGGACACCCCTCCCCAACGAGGGGCTCTTAGCTGGAAGGCTAGCATGACTGGAACCGCGAAGCCGGCGTCGCGCCCGGCGAACCCCCGTTTTTCATCGGGGCCCTGCGCGAAAATCCCCGGATACTCGCTGGACATGCTGGGCGACGCGCCGCTTGGCCGGTCGCATCGCGCTTCTGTCGGCAAGGCGAAGCTGAAGCGGGCGATCGACCTGACGCGCGAGGTGCTCGAGGTGCCCGCGAGTTATCGCATCGGGATCGTGCCCGCTTCCGACACCGGCGCGGTCGAGATGGCGCTGTGGTCGCTTTTGGGCGCGCGGGGGGTCGAGATGCTGGCCTGGGAGAGCTTCGGCGAGGGCTGGGTCACGGATGTGGTGAAAGAGCTGAAGCTGGACGCGAAGGTCAGGGTCGCGCCCTATGGGCGGGTCGTGGATTTCGCGGAGGTGGATTTCGACAAGGATGTGGTCGTCACCTGGAACGGGACGACCTCGGGCGTGAGGGTGCCGAACGGCGACGCAATCCCCGCCGACCGCGCGGGGCTGACGATCTGCGACGCGACCTCGGCCGCGTTCGCGATGGACCTGCCCTGGGACAAGCTCGATGCGGTGACGTTCAGCTGGCAGAAGGTGCTGGGGGGCGAGGGCGGGCATGGGATGCTGATCCTGAGCCCCCGCGCGGTGGAGCGGCTGGAGAGCTACCGTCCGGCATGGCCCTTGCCGAAGATCTTCCGCCTGACCTCGGGCGGCAGGCTGATCGAGGGGATATTCGCGGGCGAGACGATCAACACGCCGTCGATGCTGGCGGTCGAGGATTACCTTGTGTCGCTGGACTGGGCGAAGCGGATCGGCGGGCTGCCGGGGCTGATCGCGCGGTGCGGGGCGAATGCGGGGGTGATAACGGAGTTCGTCGCGGGCAAGGACTGGATCGCCAATCTGGCCGAGGACCCGGAAACGGCTTCGACGACGAGCGTTTGCCTGAGGTTCACGGACCCGCGCATCGCGGACGGGGCGGCCTTTGCCAAGGCGGTGGCGTCGCGGCTGGAAACGGAAGGAGTGGCGCTGGACGCGGGCGCCTACCGCGACGCGCCGCCGGGCCTGCGAATCTGGTGCGGGGCGACGGTGGAGACGTCGGACGTCGCGGCCCTGATGCCGTGGATCGAATGGGCATACCGCGATGAGATCGACGCGCTGGCAAAGGCCGCGTGATGTGACGCGCGGTGGGCAGATCGCCCACCCTACCGGAAGGGTGGGCGATTTCGCCCACCGTTCATCCCCAAATCCGAACGGACCCCAACCATGCCCAAAGTCCTCGTCTCTGACGACCTTTCCGAAACCGCCGTCCAGATCTTCCGCGACCGGGGGATCGAGGTCGACTACCTGCCGCAGCTTGGGCGCGACAAGGACAAGCTTGCCGAGGTGATCGGCGAGTATGACGGTCTGGCCATCCGCTCGGCCACGAAGGTCACCGAGAAGCTGCTTGAACGGGCGGCGCGGCTGAAGGTGGTGGGCCGCGCCGGGATCGGGGTGGACAATGTCGATATCCCGGCGGCTTCGAAGAAGGGGGTGATCGTGATGAACACGCCCTTCGGCAACTCGATCACCACGGCCGAACATGCCATCGCGATGATGTTCGCCATCGCGCGGCAGATTCCGGAGGCCAATGCCTCGACCCAGGCCGGCAAGTGGGAGAAGTCGCGCTTCATGGGGGTGGAGCTGTTCAACAAGACGCTGGGCGTCATCGGCGCGGGGAATATCGGCGGCATCGTCTGCGACCGGGCACTGGCCTTGCAGATGAAGGTGACGGCCTACGACCCCTTCCTGTCGGAGGAGCGGGCGAAGTCGATGGGTGTCACCAAGGTCGAGCTCGACGAGCTGCTGGCGCGGGCGGATTTCATCACGCTGCACGTGCCCCTGACGGACAAGACGCGGAACATCCTGAGCCGCGCGGCGCTGGCCAGGACGAAGAAGGGCGTGCGGATCATCAACTGCGCGCGCGGCGGGCTGATCGACGAGGCGGCGCTGCTCGAGGCGCTGGACGCAGGCCAGGTGGCGGCGGCGGCGCTGGACGTGTTCGAGGTGGAGCCGGCGACTTCCAATCCGCTGTTCGGGCACCCGAACGTGGTCTGCACGCCGCACCTCGGCGCCTCGACCACCGAGGCGCAGGAGAATGTGGCGCTGCAGGTGGCCGAGCAGATGGCGGACTACCTCTTGACCGGGGCGGTGCAGAACGCGCTGAACATGCCCAACGTGACGGCCGAGGAGGCGGCGGTGATGGGGCCGTGGATCAAGCTGGCGGGCCATCTCGGCAGCTTCATCGGGCAAATGACCGAGGAGCCGATCAAGGCGATCAACATCCTCTACGACGGGCGGGTGGCCGAGATGAACCTGCCCGCGCTCAACTCCTCGGTCATCGCGGGGGTGATGAAGGCCTCCAATCCGGGGGTGAACATCGTTTCCGCGCCGATCATCGCCAAGGACAAGGGGATCAGGGTTTCGACCACGCGGCAGGACAAGACCGGGGTGTTCGACGCCTATGTCAAGGTGACGATGGTGACCGACAAGCGCGAGCGGTCGATCGCGGGGACCTGCTTCAGCGACGGCAAGCCGCGGTTCATCCAGATCAAGGGCATCAACATCGACGCCGAGATCGGGCGGCACATGCTGTACACCACGAACGAGGACGTGCCGGGGATCATCGGGCTTCTGGGCATGACGATGGGCAGGAACAACGTGAACATCGCCAACTTCACGCTGGGCCGGTCGGGCGTGGGGCAGGATGCCATCGCGATCCTCTACCTCGACCAGGCGATCGACCCGAAGGTGGTGGCGACGCTGGAGGGAACGGGGATGTTTCAGCAGGTGAAGGCGCTGGAGTTCGAGGTGGGGTGAGGGGGGCTGGTGGGCGTCTCGGCTCGCTTTCGTGGGGAGGGGATGGGGGGCAAGGGGCCATGATCCGGGCGTTGCGCCCCCCCCACCCTGACCCTTCCCCCCGCGGGGGGAGGGGAGGGCTTGGTCGGCTCGGTTGCGCCCGGCCTCAGCTATTGTTCGGCCTGACCCTGGCGGCGGTCTTGTCGGCAAACGCCGCCAGCCTTTCCCGCGCCGGCGCCTGGGTGTTCACGATCCCGGCGATGGCAGCCTCGGCATAGGCCGCATCCAGCGCGGACATGTTCTGGATATGGCTGATGCCCGAGCAGATCGCGAAGTTGGTGAGCGGCAGGTTCTTCGCGGCGGCGCGGGCGAGGTCCATCGCGCGCTCGAAGCTCGAGCCCGGGACGAGGTACTGGCAGAGGCCCACGTCGACGGCTTCCTGCCCCTGATAGACCCGGCCGGTCAGCATCATGTCGACCATGCGCGCCTTGCCGGTGAGGGCGGCGACGCGGATCGTGGCGCCGCCGCCGGTGAAAAGCCCGCGGCTGCCTTCGGGCAGGGCGAAGTAGGTGGTGGCGTCGGCGACGCGGATTTGGGCGGCCGAGGCGAGCTCCAGCCCGCCGCCGACCACCGCGCCCTTTAGCGCCGCGATGATCGGCACGCCGCCGTATTCCATCTTGTTGAAAGCCTCGTGCCAGCGCAGGCAGAGGTGCCAGAAGGCGCCCGGGTCGCGGTCGGCGCGGTGGTGTTCGACCAGGTCGAGGCCGGCGCAGAAGTGGTCGCCTTCGGCGGCCAGCACCACGGCCCGGATGCCGGAGCGCGGGACGGCGTCGAAGAGGCGCACCAGCTCTTCCACGCTCGCCGCGTCCAGCGCGTTGCGTTTGGCGGGGCGGTTCAGGGTGGCGGTGAGGATGCCCCCCTCGCCTTCGGAAAGCGCGATGTTGGTCAGGCCTAGGTCGGGGAGGGAGGGCATCCGGCGGAACCTTTCACAGGAAGGGAAGTTCGGTGAGCGTCCCGGTGCGGACCGCTTCCGT
The DNA here is from genome assembly GCA_046155885.1 of Paracoccaceae bacterium. Lineage (GTDB taxonomy): Bacteria > Pseudomonadota > Alphaproteobacteria > Rhodobacterales > Rhodobacteraceae > JAOADN01. The sequence goes on along the minus strand of JBJXFU010000057.1, from coordinate 10,633 downwards.
CAAGCGGACCTCGACCCGGTCGCCGGGCTTGCAGGCCGCGGACACCAGCACGAAGCCGATGTTCCGCTTCAGCCGCCAGGAGAAGACGCCGTTGGTGAGGTGGCCGACAGGTTGGCCGTTTGCGGTGATCGCGCTCCAGCCGAGGGCCGGACCAAGCGGCGCGCCGCCGTCGATCAGGACGCCAAGCGAGCGGCGCTTCGGCCCTTCGGCCGCGATCCGGCGCAGGGCGGCGATGCCGATGGTGTCGTCGGGCACCTGCAGGTCGACGTATTTGCCCATGCGGACCTCAAAGGGATTGGTCTCGGCGTCGGTATCGCCGCCGTAGGAGATGAGGCCGCTTTCGATCCGCTCGCACCAGTTCGGGTTGCCGGGGCCGATGCCCCAGGGGCCCCCGGCTTCGCGGAAGATGTCCCAGAGCGCGGAGCCCCTGGTGCCGTCGCGCAAATAGACCTCGAACCCGCCCTGCTTGGACCAGCCGGAGCGGGCGACGACGACCGGGATGCCCGAGATCTCGGTTTCGCGGAACCAGAAGTACTTGAGATCGCGCACCCAGACGCCGCAGACATGGGCCACGACCTCGGCGGCCTTCGGGCCCTGGATGGCGAGGGGGGAGACGTCGGGCTCGCTTACCGCGACATTCAGCCCGCGTTCGGCGGCGATGGCGCCGGCCCAGAACCAGATGTTCGAATCGGCGATGGAGAGCCAGTAGAGGTCGTCGGCTAACTTCAGGCAGATGGGGTCGTTGATCAGGCAGCCTTGGTGGTTGCAGAGGGGGACATATTTGCCTTGCCCCGCGACCTGGCGGGACAGATCGCGGGGGCTGAGGATCTGGGCGAGGCGCCCGGCATCGGGGCCTTTGAGCTGGACCTGCCGCTCGACCGCGACATCCCAGAGGCTGACGCCTTCGATCAGGCGCCAGTATTCCGCTTCGGGGTGGCCGAAGCCCGTCGGCATCAGCATGTGGTTGTAGACGGTGAAGGTACGGACGCCTTCGCGCAGCGTGGCCTCGTAGAACGGCGAAGGGCGCAGGCGCGCCGAGGGGGAGATTCCGAACACCACGATCCTCCGTGAGGCTTCCGGGCGGCAGCCTAGGCAAGGGCGGAGGGGCGGGTTCAGGCGCGCGCGACGCGGATTGCAACGGCAGCGACACGCGCGCGAAGAAACCTTTGGCGCGGCTTGAACGCGGGTGGCGATGCCGCTACCTGACGGGCGCGCGGCGCATGCCCGCCCTGAACATCCCGGATCCCGTGCTGAACTACGCCATCGGCGACATTCATGGCCACCTCGACAGACTGGTCGAAGCGCATGGGCTGATCGCTGCCGACCGGGGGCGGTTTGGCGGGGATGGGTCGGTCGTGCATGTGGGCGATCTGGTGGACCGGGGGCCGGACAGCCGGGGGGTGATCGGGTTCCTGATCGCCGGGCAGGCGCGGGGCGAGCCCTGGGTGGTGCTGAAGGGCAATCACGACCGGCTGTTCGCGAAGTTCCTGTCCGATCCGGGCTGGCGCGATCCGGGTTTGCGCGAGGACCTGCACTGGTTCGATCCGCGGCTTGGCGGGGGGGCGACGCTTGCCTCTTACGGGGTGGCGGCGCGCTTTGGGGACGACGACAAGGCGGTGCGGGCGGAGGCGCTGGCGCGGGTGCCCGCAGCGCACCGGAAGTTCCTTGACGGCCTGCCTCTTTGGCACCTGCGGGACGGGGCGCTGTTCGTTCATGCGGGCATCCGGCCCGGAGTGGACCTTGCCGCGCAGTCCGAGGACGATCTGGTCTGGATACGGCGCGGGTTCCTCGAGGACGGGCGCGACCATGGGGCGCTGGTGGTGCACGGGCACTCGGCGATCGAGCGGGCGACGCATTACGGAAACCGGCTGAACGTCGATTCCGGAGTGGCCTATGGCGGCCCGCTTTCGGCGGTGGCGGTCGAGGGGCGGAAGGCCTGGCTGCTTACCGGCGAAGGGCGGCTGCCGCTGCACCCGGGGCCATGAGAAACCGGTTCCGCAGGAACGCCGGGCAAGGCCCGCGCGCGCATCTTCTGGGGCGGCCTTTGACGATGAGCTCGCGGCCGGGGTTGGTGACCTACCGGGTGGAAAGCCCGGAATGGCGCCTGCCGGACCTGACGATCGCGGTTCTGTCGGATTTCCACACCTGCCTGCCCTGGACGCCCGTTGCCGCGATCCGGCGTGTCGTCGACATGGCGAACGCGACGGGGGCGGACCTCATCCTGCTGGGCGGGGATTTCCTCAAGGACGGGAAGATGCCGGGGCTGGCCGTACCGGCGGCGTCGACGGTCCGGGCGCTGGAGGGCCTTTCGGCCCCGCTCGGCGTTTTCGCCGTGCTCGGCAATCACGACTGGAAGGACTGCCGGACCGCGCGGGCGACGGGGTACGCGCGGAACTCGGTGGCCGAGGCCTTTGGCGGATCGGCGCTGCGGCTTTTGCGGAACGAGGCGGTGCGGGTCGGGCACGGGGCGGGGTTCTGGCTGGTGGGTTTCGACAGCCAGCGGCCGCATCACGACCCGCGGCTGGGGGGCTTCCACGACCCCGAGGCCGCGTTCCGCGAGGTTCCGGAAGGGGCGCCCGCGATCCTTCTGGCGCACGAGCCGGACTGGTTCGGGGCCGGCGACCGGCGGGCGTTCCTGCAGATCAGTGGGCACACCCACGGGGGGCAGGCGAACCTGTTCGGTTGGCGGCCGCTGACGCCTTCGGCGCACGGGCCGCGCTATGCCTGGGGGCATGTGCGGGAGGGCGGGCGGCAGCTGATCGTGTCAGGCGGGATCGGCTATTCCGGACTGCCGCTGCGCATCCTGCAGCCGCCGGAGATCACGGTCGTCACGGTGACGGGCGGCTGAGGCGCCGGGGTCCCGGTCCAGTGTCAGCCGCTTCTGAGCAGGATCATGTTGTCGTCGAGGGCCGTGGCGATCTGCTGGTAGTGCTGCGTGCGGCGGGGCGGACGGTCGCCCGAGCGCAGGATGAGCAGGCCGGTTTCCCTGACAACCTCGCGGGCGGCGGCGTTGGCGGCGGCGAGGCGGTCTGTCGCGACGGCGCGGATGGGCGCGATGCGGTGGCCCTGGCCGACGCCGATGCGGCGGGGCCGGATGGTGGGCAGGGAAGGGTCGAGGTTCGCCTCGACGATCTTGTCGAGTTTTCGTGCGGCGTTCAGAAGCGCCTGCCGGACGGGGGCGTAATCGCCCGTGGCCGGGATCGAATCGGCGAGGCGGAGGTAGAGCACGCGCAGGCAGTCGATCCGGTAGCGCCGGTGGCGGATGGCGCCGCAGGTATCGGTGACGCTGGCGAGGTGATCGACGATGCCGCCGGTGCCCGGATCGGACAGGGTGAAGAGGGGGCCGGTGGGAAGGTCCGGCGCCCCGGTTTCGAGCTGGGTGCTTTTCGGGCCGGTGCTTTGCGCCATCGCCGGGTCAGGGGCGAACTGGGCCGGCGCGAAGAGCAGCGCGAAGGCGAGGGCGAGGGCAGGCGCAAAGGCCCGGCGCCTGCCGGCGGGCGGGGTCGGGGGATCGGCGGGATGGGGCATCGTCAACCGCTCCTCAGAAGGATCAGGTTCGTGTCGACCGCCGCCGCGATGGTCTGATAGTGCGAGGTGCGGCGCGGCGGCCTGTCGCCCGAGCGCAGGATCAGCAGGCCGGTTTCGGCGATCACCGCCTCGGCGGCACGGCTCGCCTCGGTCAGCCGGTCGCCGGCCACGGCGCGCACCGGGGGCAGGCGCTTGGCGAGCGGCTTGCCGAATTCGCGCGGGCGGAGGGGTTCAAGGGCGGGATCGAGGTTGGCGGTGACGATTCCGTCGAGCTTCGCGGCGGCGTCCAGAAGCGCCTGCCGCACCGGCCGGTAGTCTCCGGTATCGGGGATGTCCCGCGCCGCCTCGATGTAGGCGCGGCGCAGGCAGTCGATGCGGTAGCGCGGATCGACGCGGCCGCAGGTGTCGGTGATGCCGGCGATGCTTGTGGCGATGCTGTCGGTGTTGGGTGTCGTGATGGTGGCCGGGCCCGGACCCCAGGGCGGGTTGGGTGGGCCGCTCGGCAGGCTGGTAACGGGGCAGTCGGAGCAGCTTTGCGCCTCGGCCCGGTCCGTCAGGGCGAGGCCAGCGGCAAGAAGACCGGCGGCCATCGAGAGGAGAACGACGAAAATCGAGACTGCCCGCATCGGCGCCCCCCCGTCAGTCCAGAAGCCCGAAGGTCGCGCGCATCGCCTTCATCGTGCCCGGGCCGGGATCGCCGTCGGGACCGCCCTTGTAGAACCCCGCTTCCGCCATCCTGCGTTGCAGCGCGGTCCAGGTGGCGCGGCTGAAGAATTCGGGCTTTTCCGTCAGCGCGCCGAGCGCGTCGCGGCTGCCGCCACGGATCGCGCGGTAGAGGTAGGCGCCGGCGTCGTCGGGGCCGAGTTCGGGTATCTTGCCCTTGTCGATGAAGCTGGCGACGTTGACCATCGCCTCGGTCTGGCCGAGATCGGCGGCGCGCCGGAAGAGCGTCAGGGCGGCGGGCTGGTCGATCTGCACGCCGAGCGAGCCGGTGTAGTGGAAGAAGCCGAGGTCGTTCAGCGCGTCGGGGAAGTCCGCTTCGGCCGCCTGACGATAGAGTTCCAGCGCGCGGGCCGGGTTTTCGGGGACGCCGATGCCCTTTTCGTAGAGCTTGGCGAGTTCGTAGCGCGCCTCGGGGAATTCCGCTGCCGCCGAGCGGGCGAGAAGCGACGCGGCGGCTTCGGGGTTGTAGCGGGGAGAAACCGGGTTGAGGGCGATCATCGCGAGGCCGAGCATGGCGCGGGCATCCCCGGCGGTGGCCAGTGCCTGAAGCTGGTCCACCTGGTCAGGCTTGAGGCTTGCCCAGGCGTCGGACTTGTCGGCCTGGGCTACTGCGGCGCGTTCCCCGGGCTCGCCCGCGAGGTAGAAGGGCGTTCCCGAGAGCGAGCCGTAGGTATTGGGTTCCTGCCGGTTGCCGGTCGTCTCGAGCACCCGGTCGCGGACCTGGCGGAACATCAGGCTGATTTCAAGCCCGGGCTGGCCGATCCTGTCCATCAGCGCGGTGGCGAAGGGGCTGTTCGCGCCCTCGCCGTCGAGTGCAACCTCGCCGTCCTTGGCGGCGAAGGCGACGAGGGTGCCCCGGTCGGGGGCGGGCGGGGCAAGGCCGCCGCCGCCGCCGCGGCCCGTGGCGGTGACGATGCCGCCCTGCCCGGCGGGGGCGACGAGGCGCGCGGTTTCCTTCGAGTTCAGGTCGATGGCGTCGGGCAGCGGGTTTTCGCGGCAGGAATCCAGCACGACGATCCGCATCTTGCGGGCGTGGTCCACCGCGGCGAGGAAATCCTTGAGCGACACCGAGGCGGTAACGATGTCCTGGTTGGAGCGGATGTTGGCATCGACCGGCAGCAGGAAGTTCTGGCCCTGAACCTCGACCCCGTGGCCGGCGTAGTAGATCAGCGCGAGGTCGGCGGTTTCGGAGCGGAAGGCGAAGTCCTTCAGGGCCTCGATCAGCTTTGCGCGGGGCGCGTCGATGAGGGTGGTGACGTCGAATCCGATCCCGGTGAGCTTCTCCGACATGCCGCGGGCGTCGTTGACGGTGTTCCGGAGCTTCGGGATGAAGGTGTAGTCGGCCATGCCGATGATCAGCGCCACCCGGTCGGAGGCAAGCGCGGCAGGGGCCAGAAGCACGGCGAAGGCGAGGGCGAGGGCTTTGAGCATCGGGCGGACTGGTGTTGTTCGGCGCGGATTCTAGACCGCGGATCGCCCGGCGCGATAGTGGGGAATGGCGCACCGGGCCTGTCGCCGGTGCGCCGGCCGGGGTCACATCTTCGGCAGCAGCACCTTGTCGATGACATGGATGACGCCGTTCGAGGCGGCGATATCGGCGGCCGTCACCTTGGCGTCGTTCACCGTGACGCCGCCTTCGGTCATGATCGTGACCTCGGCGCCGTTCACCGTCTTGGCCTTCATGCCGTTCGTCAGGTCGGCGGACATGACCTTGCCGGGGACGACGTGGTAGGTGAGGACGGCGGTGAGCTTGTCCTTGTTTTCGGGTTTCAGCAGGTCTTCGACGGTGCCGGCGGGCAGTGCCGCGAAGGCGTTGTCGGTGGGCGCGAAGACGGTGAAGGGGCCGGGGCCCTTGAGGGTGTCGACAAGGCCTGCGGCGGTCAGCGCGGCGGCGAGCGTGTTGAAGGTGCTGGCGGCGACGGCTGTGTCGACGATGTCCTTGTCGGCCGCGAAGGCGGGCAAGGCGCCGGGAATGGCGAGGGCGGTGGCGGCGGTCAGCGCGAGAAAGGTTCTGCGGATCATGGGTGGTCTCCGTTCGGTTCCCTGTGGTGTGCCGGGCGTCCGGCAACGAAACATACGGGGAGGGCATGGCTGCGGATGACTGCGGCACGAGGCCGTTTGGTCGCGGGCCGGCATTGACGGAAACACGCGCCGCGCTAAGCGGCGGCGGCGGGCGGCTTCCATTCAACTTCTTGTCAGCGTGTGTGATCGGGCGTGAGCGGCCGGAGGCGGCCCAATGGCTGTCGCGGCCTGCCCGGACGCCCTTTCTGCGCCGGCCCGGAGCCGGGGCCGGGCCCGGTGGATGCGGCATGGCCCGGGCCCGCGCGGCGGATCGCGCAGGCGCGTTCGCCTGATAACCCGACATCGTTACAGGCCGGGGCGCAGGTCGGACCCGGCCTGCCGCAGCGCGGTATTGCAGCCGCAAACAAGCGCGTGATCGCCCCTCGCGGGTCCGCCGGCGCGTGTTACCTTTCACGGCGACCCCATGCGAGGAAACAACGATGGCCGCTTACTTCAAACCCGACCTGACCTGGTCGGATGTCACGCCGAAAGCGGTGTTCCTGAACCGCCGCGCCTTCATGGCCTCGGCGGGCGCTGCTGTCGTGTACGGAGCGGGGCCGGGCGCGGCCTATGCGGCCTCGGCCTATTCGACGGACGAAGAGCCGAACTCGATCGAGGATATCTCGGGCTACAACAACTACTACGAGTTCGGCACCGGCAAGGAAGACCCGGCCTACTATGCGGGGTCGCTGACCACGACGCCCTGGACGGTGAAGATCGACGGCATGGTGGACAAGCCGGGCGATTTCGATCTGGGCGACCTGACGAAGGGCATGACAGTCGAGGAGCGCATCTATCGCTTCCGCTGCGTCGAGGCCTGGTCGATGATCGTGCCGTGGAACGGCTTCCAGCTTTCGGCGCTATTGGACCGCGTCGGCGTGCAGCCGGGGGCGAAGTACGTGGCCTTCGAGACTTTGGTGCGCCCCGAGGAAATGCCGGGGCAGGCCTATCCGATCCTGGAATGGCCCTATCGCGAGGGGTTGCGGCTGGACGAGGCGATGAACCCGCTGACGATCCTGGCGACCGGCATCTACGGCGAGCCGATCCCGAACCAGAACGGCGCGCCGATCCGGCTGGTGGTGCCGTGGAAATATGGCTTCAAGTCGATCAAGGCGATCGTGCGGATCAGCCTGGTGGCCGAGCAGCCGAAGACGACCTGGAACATGATGGCGCCGAACGAATACGGTTTTTATTCGAACGTGAACCCCGAGGTGGACCATCCGCGCTGGAGCCAGGCGAGCGAGCGGAAAGTGGGGGCGGGGCTTTTCGGCGGGCGGCAGCCGACGCTGATGTTCAACGGCTATGGCGAGCAGGTGGCGAGCCTTTATGCCGGGCAGGACCTGGCCAGGGACTACTGAGATGCGGCTTGCCGACAGCATCAACCGGGGCGCCCGCCGCGTGCCCAATGCCGCGATCTATGTCGCGGGCGCGATCTGGGCAGGGTGGCTGTTCTGGCAGGCGGCCTCGGGGTGGCTGGGCGCCGACCCGGTGCGGACGCTGGAGAAGGAGCTGGGGCTGCTGGCGCTGCAGCTTCTGATCGCGACGCTGGCGGTGACGCCGCTGCGCCGCTGGTCGGGGATCAACCTGGTCCGCCATCGCCGGGCGCTGGGCCTGCTGGTGTTCTTCTTCGTGCTGCTGCACTTCCTGACCTGGGCGCTTCTGGACATGGGGCTTTACTGGCAGCAGGCGCTGTCGGATATCGTCAAGCGGCCATGGATCACGGTGGGGATGGTTGGACTGGTGGCGCTGGTGCCGCTGGCCGTCACCTCGAACAACGCCCTTGTCCGGCGGCTGGGCGCGGCGCGGTGGCAACGGCTGCACAAGCTGACTTACTTGGTCGCGGGGGCGGGCGCGCTGCATTTCCTGTGGCTGGTGAAGACCTGGTGGTTCCAGCCGGCGATCTACGCGTCCCTGATTCTCGCGCTTCTGGCGCTGAGACTCGTGCCGAAACAGCGCCTGGCGCCCGCGCGGGCCTGAGGGCGGCGCCGGTGGCGGACCTGCGGGGCGATTCTTCGCCCGCGTTCAAAGCCCTTCGCGCGCCCGGGATGGTCGGGATTCGCCGGTCCGTGCCCGCAGGGCGCGGCGCCCGGGGCAAGAATCCTGCGCCGCGAAGCGCCCCGTTGTTGCCAAGATTGCGCGATCCCCAAGATTTTGGGTGCCCCGGAGCCCATCCGGCGGAAGCGAAGAAAAAATGTCATCTTTCCCGAAAAAAGCACTTGCGGACCCCGGCGCCCCTCCGTAAATAGCCCTTCACCGACGCGACGGAAACGTTGCGGCGGCCGCCGGACGCGCCCCACGGGCAAGGCCGGCAGACAAAAAACGAGAGGTAGGGCGAGCGGAAGCGCCAAGCAAGATGGGCGCGTCCGGTTTCGTTTTGTCTCTCACGCTCTTTGAAACTGTCGGTTACTGAAGAGATATGTGGGCGGTTTGGCCGTTTCGACGGACTATCGCTGCATATCGGCTCGCTAGGGTTTCGGCCCGATCATGCGAGTGTCAGCTTCACTGTTTGACGGACACCGTTCGCAAGAACGATGTACATCAGACAGAGACATCCGGCCGCAAGCCGGATGACGATGTGCAGAGGTTCGGACGTCAAGGATAGGCTAGCAATGGCCTTTCAACTTGAGAGTTTGATCCTGGCTCAGAACGAACGCTGGCGGCAGGCCTAACACATGCAAGTCGAGCGAACCGCAAGGTTAGCGGCGGACGGGTTAGTAACGCGTGGGAACGTGCCCAAAGGTACGGAATAGCCCAGGGAAACTTGGAGTAATACCGTATGTGCCCGAGAGGGGAAAGATTTATCGCCTTTGGATCGGCCCGCGTTGGATTAGGTAGTTGGTGGGGTAATGGCCTACCAAGCCGACGATCCATAGCTGGTTTGAGAGGATGATCAGCAACACTGGGACTGAGACACGGCCCAGACTCCTACGGGAGGCAGCAGTGGGGAATCTTAGACAATGGGGGAAACCCTGATCTAGCCATGCCGCGTGGACGATGAAGGCCTTAGGGTTGTAAAGTCCTTTCAGCTGGGAAGATAATGACGGTACCAGCAGAAGAAGCCCCGGCTAACTCCGTGCCAGCAGCCGCGGTAATACGGAGGGGGCTAGCGTTGTTCGGAATTACTGGGCGTAAAGCGCGCGTAGGCGGACCTGCAAGTCGGGGGTGAAAGCCCGAGGCTCAACCTCGGAACTGCCTTCGATACTGCGGGTCTCGAGTCCGGGAGAGGTGAGTGGAATTCCTAGTGTAGAGGTGAAATTCGTAGATATTAGGAAGAACACCAGTGGCGAAGGCGGCTCACTGGCCCGGTACTGACGCTGAGGCGCGAAAGCGTGGGGAGCAAACAGGATTAGATACCCTGGTAGTCCACGCCGTAAACTATGGGTGCTAGCCGTCGGTCGGCATGCCGGTCGGTGGCGCAGCAAACGCATTAAGCACCCCGCCTGGGGAGTACGGTCGCAAGATTAAAACTCAAAGGAATTGACGGGGGCCCGCACAAGCGGTGGAGCATGTGGTTTAATTCGAAGCAACGCGAAGAACCTTACCTACCCTTGACATGTCCAGTATGGGTTTCAGAGATGGAATTCTTCAGTTCGGCTGGCTGGAACACAGGTGCTGCATGGCTGTCGTCAGCTCGTGTCGTGAGATGTTGGGTTAAGTCCCGCAACGAGCGCAACCCTCGCCTTTAGTTGCCATCATTCAGTTGGGCACTCTAGAGGGACTGCCGGTGATAAGCCGGAGGAAGGTGGGGATGACGTCAAGTCCTCATGGCCCTTACGGGTAGGGCTACACACGTGCTACAATGGCGGTGACAGAGGGCAGCGACACAGCGATGTGATGCTAATCCCTAAAAGCCGTCTCAGTTCGGATTGCACTCTGCAACTCGGGTGCATGAAGTTGGAATCGCTAGTAATCGCTAATCAGCAGGTAGCGGTGAATACGTTCCCGGGCCTTGTACACACCGCCCGTCACACCATGGGAGTTGGTCTTACCTGAAGACGGTGTTCTGACCCGCAAGGGAGGAAGCCGGCCACGGTAAGGTCAGCGACTGGGGTGAAGTCGTAACAAGGTAGCCGTAGGGGAACCTGCGGCTGGATCACCTCCTTTCTAAGGATGAGCCTTCAGAACCTCGGTTCTATCGGTTCCTCATTAGGATATAGGACCGAAAGTCACGGTCCATTTGCGGGATGCGCGCCGTCTACGTTTCTCTTTCTTTCGGGTCGCTTGGGGGCGAGGCTAAACAATTGGGCCTGTAGCTCAGTTGGTTAGAGCGCGCGCTTGATAAGCGTGAGGTCGGAAGTTCAACTCTTCCCAGGCCCACCAG
>JBJXFU010000020.1:0-10621 GCA_046155885.1 Paracoccaceae bacterium | reverse complement strand
GACGTTCAACGAATTCGGCATCCTGATGCAGCTGTTCGGTCCCGCGTCCTGATCCTTCGGGTGGCGTCATGACGCCGCGCCGCTCGCGCGTCACCTCGGTCGATGTGGCGCGCCACGCCGGCGTCTCTCAGTCTGCGGTGAGCCGCGCCCTGTCGCCGGGCAAGGCGGCAGTGTCCGTGGCGCTGCGCCTGCGCGTGCTCGCTTCGGCCAAGGCGCTGGGCTACCGCCCGAACGCGCATGCCCGGTCGCTAAGCTCCGGGCGGTCCCGGATCGTCGCGCTTCTCTTCTCGTACCTCGACAACCCGTTCTACGCGCTGGCCTTGGAAAAGCTGTGTCTTGGCCTTCAGGCCGAAGGACACCATGCGCTTGTCTTTCTGGAACCGGACACGACGTCGGGCGTGGAGCGCGAGGTTGCAGACCTGCTCGACTATCGTGTTGACGGGATCATCACCGCTTCGGTCGAGCTTGGTTCCACGATCACCGACGAATGCCGCGCCTACGGCATTCCGGTCGTGATGTTCAATCGCTTGCGCGAGGATCCGGACCTGTCCTCGGTCACCACCGACAACGTCACGGGCGGCCGCCTCGCCGCCGCGCATCTTCTGGACATCGGGCGACGAAACATCGCCATCCTCGCGGGCTGGGAGGGGGCGTCCACGAACAGGGACCGCGAATGGGGCTTCGCGGCCGAACTGGCCGCGCGGGGGCAGAGCGTCTTTGCCCGCGCCGTGGGTCATTTCGACCCGGTTCGCGCGGCCGCCGCCACGCGCGACCTGTTCGACTGTCAGCCCGCTGAACGTCCGGATGCCTTGTTCGCTGTAAACGACTACATGGCCTTTCCGGCAATGTCGGTCTTGCGCCACGAATTGGGTATCCGTGTGCCCGATGATGTGGCGGTCGTCGGTTTTGACGACGTGCCGCTTGCGTCGGCGCCGGAATACACATTGACCTCGGTTCGCCAGCCGCTCGGGCAGATGGTCGAACATGCGATCCGGTTCATCCTCCGGAGGATGAACGACCCTGCGCCAGAACGCGTGGCGCTTGCGCCGCTGCTTGTCGTGCGCGGATCGACTTCAATGAAGCCAGATAGATGGCGCCGTCAGACGACCCTCGCAAGGCGTCGGTAGGGCAAACGGAGACTGGTTCGCATTCGTCTGACTCCACCGCCAGCCACCCCCTACACCGGTCTCCGGTATTCCGTCGGCCGCCCACCGCGAGGGATGTTCATGCTCGTGATCCAGCACCAGCCGCACCGCTCGCTGGCGCACTTCAGGGGAAAACTTGTTCGTCGTCTTGCTCATGATGCTCCATCCTTCTCAGGAGTTGGAGCCTCCGGCAAACCCGGCGCGGTTCAGTGGACGACTATTGCGCCGCCCGCAGCAGGTCTACCCCGCCGCTACCGTGGTCGACTTTCTCACCGCCGTTCTCAGTACCTGAAACACACTCTTCGCCAGATCGAGCCCGACCGCGATAGTCTCCGACATGACCACTCCCCTTTGTGGATCGTCGCAGACCCACCGTGGCACATCGAAGCCGTCGGGGGGCGGTTACATCATCAGAGCCCCTTCAGCCCCTCCGCAGCGCGCCGCTGGCGCGCAGCGTCGTGCGGAACCTGTGCATCCCGGTCAGAGCAAGACCGGGATGCGCCCGGAGCCACCGCGCGAAGTCCGGTGACCTGAAGAGCGTGTATTCGGCAATACGCAATCGGTGAAAGCGCCGATCCACGGCCTCGATCTCGCCGGGCGCGGTATGGTGGAGCGCAAGGAAGTTCAGGCCCTGCGGCAACCCCTCGAACAACGCCTTATAGCGCCCCTCCGGATCCTCGCAGTCCGACCATTCGGTTTCGGTGATGCGGTCAAAAATCGTGAACCCCGCCGCGCGCGCCGTGGCGACGCCGGGGGCGAAGGCGTCCTCGGTGATGCCCGTCATGTTGTGCGGGCCGCCATAGGTGGACAATGTCGGGCACATCAGCAGGGGAAGCCTGTAGTCGCGCGCCACGCGGACATACGCGCCCGCGAATTCCGGTGCGAGGACCGCGCCCATGTGGTCATCAAGGTGGGTGACGTCAATGCCGGCGGCCTGCGCCAAGTCGATCTGCGCGCGCATCTCGGCTTCGACGGCATCAGGGTGTGCGCGTGCGCGAAGGGTCGGCACATCCGGGTAGAAGAACCCGAGATCGTCGGTCAGCCCGGCAGAGGCAGGAGGCCGGGTCAACGGGCGCCAGCGGTAACCGGCGGCCTCGCTGGTCAGCGTGAGATGGACACCCACGTCCAGCCTGGCATCCGCGGCCGACATCGCGGCAAGTTCGGGAAACCAAGGGCAAGGAACCATGACAGAGCCGGAAGTGACGGTGCCCAGCGCACTGAGTTCGGCGAAGGCCACGTTGGCGCCATGGGTCATGCCCAGATCGTCGACATGAACGACAACCGTGCGCGTCATCTGACCTTCGCCAGCAGGTTCGCGATCTCAAGCTCCACGGTCGCCATGTCCTCTCCTCCAGACATGATGCGCACGACTTCGTCCCTGCCAATGTCGGACTTGCGGAACGTGCCCTTCGAGGTGCCGCGGTTCAGCAGGGTGAAGGTGTCTGCCACCGGGTAGGCGTGGTTGATGTTGTGCGTGATCAGGATGACGGCCAGCCCCCTCAACCGCGCCTCTATCACGAATTTCAGGACCATCGCTGCCTGGTGCACGCCCAACGCGGAGGTCGGCTCGTCCAGGATGATGACCTTCGCGCCGAAGTGGATCGCCCGTGCGATGGCGACCGATTGGCGTTCACCGCCTGACAGCGTGCCGACAGCCTGCGTCGGGTCGCGGACCTGGATGCCGACGTCGATCAGCGCCTTCATGGCGACAGCATTGGCGTGATCCTTGTCAAAGCGGCGAAAGGGGAAAACGCCGCGCACCGGTTCGCGCCCGAGGAAAAAGTTCCGCGCAATGGACATGAGCGGTATGAGTCCAAGGTCCTGGAACACCGTCGCCACCCCGGCCTCCGCGGCATCGCGGGGCGACCGGAAATCCACGGGGCGACCTTCGACAAGGATTTCGCCCTCGGAGGGCCGGTAGACGCCGGCGAGGATCTTGATCAGCGTCGACTTGCCCGCCCCGTTGTCGCCAAGCAGGCAGTGCACCTCGCCGGAGTTGACGGCGATGGATACGTCGTTCAGCGCAATGACGGAGCCGAAGCGCTTGGAAACGTGGCGGAGTTCGATGGCGGGAACTGTCAAGAACCGGTCCTTTCGCCAAGGGCGCGGGCGCGGGCGTAGTTGTTGACCAGCACGGCGACCAGGATGACCAGGCCAAGGAAGACCTTGAACCAGTCGGTGTCGATCCCGGTATAGAAGATGCCCATCTGAACAAGGCCGAAGATCAATGCCCCGAAGGCTGCGCCAAGGACCGTCCCGTAGCCACCGGTCAAGAGGACGCCACCGATGACGGCGGCGATGATTGCCTCGAATTCCTTCTGGGTGCCGCGCACGGTGTCCGCGCTGCCCGCCTCCATCACCTGGATCGTCGCCAAGAGCGTGGCGGCGACGGCAGTGGTGATGAATAGGATGATCTTTACCCGCGCCACAGGCACCCCCACGTTGCGCGCGACCACGGGGTCACCACCCGCAGCGTAGATCCAGTTGCCGAATCTCGTCTGAGTCAGCACCCAACCTGCCAGGGCGGTCACCGCGATCCACCAGACGATGGACATCGGGATGCCGGGCACGAATGGCGTGCCGTCGCCCTTGACCCCGATCCAGCCCAGGTCGCCCATCCACCGGAACAGCCCCCGCAGGACGTGGCCGTTGAAAATCGCCGCCGTCCAGGGGTCGGGCGGATTGTCCAGAATATAGGGTATCTGCGTCCTTCCGGTCACCGCGCGGGTGATCCCGATGGACAGGCCGCGCAGGATGAAGAGCGAGGCAAGGGTGACGATGAAGGACGGCAGCCGCGTCTTCACCGTGATCAGGCCGTTGAGGTAGCCCACGGCCGCCGCCACGGCGAAGGCCGACCCGATCGAGGCCCAGAGCGGCCAGTGAAGGATGGTGACGAGCAGCCCCATCACGATTCCGGCGAAGCCGATCATCGACCCGATGGACAGGTCGAATTCCCCCGAAATGATGAGGAGGCTGACGGCAGCCGCCAGGATGCCGAGTTCGGCGGACAGCGTCAGGAACGTCATTGCGCCTTGCAGTGAGTAGAGCGACTCGGCCCCCGGCAGCAGCGCGAAGATGACGAAGGTCGCGATCAGGCCGACGACGACCCCGGCCTCGGGCCGTCGCATGAGCAAGGTGAACCGGCCGGTGCGCGCGATCCTCTCATCCGCCGCGGCCAGCGACTTGCGCGCGATGCCCGGCGTGTTGGTCATGTCGGTTCCGTCGTTGGTCATGCGTCCGCCCCGACAAAGAAGACCAGCCCGGAAACGGGGTGGAGAACCCGCCCCCGGGCAGCGCGGGGAAGCGCCGTCAGCGCGTCCCTTCCTTCGACAACTGCTGAACGCCCGTCGCCTTTTCCGGCGAGTCGATGAACAGCGGCCCGGTGTAGGTGTCGTTCTGGACCCAGAGCCCGTGCGTGGCGTTCTGGACCAGGTAGATCACCGGCAGATAGCCCATAAGGTACTGCTGGCCGTCAATCCCAAAGCCCATCTTGCCGTCGGCGACCGACTGCAGGATCTCGGGGCCGAGGTCATAGGTGTAAAGCTTGTACTTCGACCACAGGTCCTGTTCGTCGAAATACTTGATCAGCGGGTTGGCCGACGCGGTGCCGGTCGCGAAGACGGCTTGCGTGTCGGCGTGAGAGGCAAGGTAGGCCTCGACCCGGCGCGTCACGTCGCCGGGGTCCTGCGACACGGCGACGACCTCTGCCGCGCCGCCTGTCTTGGCGAGGCCGTCGTTGATGCCCTGGCAGCGTTCGTCAAGGCTGATGTTGCCGACCTCGTGGTTGATGCAGGCAACCTTCATGATGCCCGCGGCGCCCAGCCGTTCGCCCGCTTTGATCCCGGCCTGATACTCGGACGTCGTGCCAACGTACATCGGCACGCCAAGCTCCTCGCCCGCGACCTCGCCCGAGTCGATATTGATGACCGGGATGCCGGCGTCGAGCGCCGACTTGATGGCGCTGCTCAGGGCGTCCTTGTCGGGCAGCGAGATCACGATCCCGTCGGGCTTCGTGGCAACCGCCGCCTCGATCAGGCGTGCCTGCTCGACGCTGTCGAAGACTTGCGGCGCGATGTACTGGACCTGGGCGCCGGTGGCCGCTGCGGCGTCGTCGACACCGCGCTTCACGACCGACCAGTAGGCGTCCGACGAGTTGCCGTGCACCACGACCGCGATCTTCACGTCGGCGGCGGCCTTCAGCCCCTCGGCTCCGGCGGCCCCCGCCATCAGGCCCAATGCCGCGATGGCGGCTGGTGCAAATTTCAGACGTTCGAACATCTTCCGACTCTCCCTGTCTTTGATGCGGCCCCGGTCTTTCCCCAGGGTCCGCGCTTGCTCCACTTTCCGCGTCGCCCGACCCGCAATCAACTCGTGACCGTGAACCCCGCCTGTCTTGCCATGCGCGAGAGGTTCCGAAACCCCATCGTCGCATAGGTCAGCGGATGGGCCTTCTTCGGGTCCTGTTCCGCCTCTACCACCAGCCAGCCCTCATAGCCCGCGTCATGTAGGAGTCGCAGGATTGCAGGATAGTCGATCGAGCTATCGCCAGGCACGGTGAAGATACCCTCCATCACCGCGCCCATGAAACTCATGTCGGCCGCCCGTGCCATCTCCACAATGCCGGGGCGGACGTCCTTGAAATGCACATGGACGACACGGGGCAGATGCGCCCCGAGCAATGCCAGCGGATCGCCGCCAGAAAAGGCGCTGTGACCGGTGTCGTAAAGCAGGCCGACCGCTTCGCCTGTGTTCTGCATCAGCAAGGCCACTTCGCAGTCCGTCTCGACGATCGAGCCCATGTGATGGTGAAAGGCCATCCGCACACCGAACTCCGCCATCCGTTCGGCCAGCACCGTCAGCTTGCGCCCGTACGAGGGCCAATCCGCGTCGGCCAGCTTCGGGCGCCGCGAGATGGGTTCCCAGATCGCCCCGTGCCGCCCATGCGAGGTGTCCGCATAGACGACATGCGTGCAGCCCATGTCCTTCAGGAGCTGAAGGTGCGCCGCGATTGCATCCATTTCATCCGGCACGTCCCTTTCGGCGCAGCGCCCGTCGTACCAACCCGACACTAGGGTAAGGCCAGCGCGATCCATGATCGGCTTCAGGACCGCCGAGTCGCGCGGGAATTTCCCGCCAAGCTCGATCCCGGCATAGCCCGCCTGTTTCGCTTCCGACAGGCAGAGCTCTAGGGGCGTGTCACCACCCAGTTCCGGCACGTCGTCGTTCGTCCAGGTGATCGGGTTGATGCCGATGCGCACGCTCATGCGGCCTCTCCGCTGCGGGACGCTGCCTGCAGCCCATGCCATGCCGCGAGGTCCGAAAGCAGCTTCATGTCCCTCGCCGCGGCCTCGGCAGTGTTTCGCACCGGCTCACCTAGGGTGACGGCACGGTGAAACCCCTTCAATTCCTCCACGAAGGCCTCGGCATAGCCGGTACGGATGTCGCGGGTCTCTAGCGCGCCGTCCCGCCCGCGCCGTTCGGTCAGGCGGGTTGGCGCGTGGTTCAGCCAGGGCGACGGGAATTCAAGCTCCAGCGACGATCCCTCGAACGTCAGCGAGATCCGCTCGCTGTAATGCGGAAGACCCGGAACGGTCAGGTGGGACATCGTCCAAAGCGCGTCGCCGCCCGCCAGCGACACCGCGCCCTGTCCGCCCGTGCCGCCCGCGAAGAAGGCCGCCCCGACCGCTGTTCCGCCGCCAATCCCCAACGCATCAAGAATGCCATGCACCGCGTTCACGTCATGCACGATCGAGCTGGCATAAGCGCCGCAGAACCCGCGAAAGGAAATCTCGTCCAGCACCGCCGGGACGGCGCGCGAGACCTGTTCGGCCTGCAGGGTCCGCAGCCTCTCGTCCGCTGCGGGTTGTAGGTCGTTGCCCGCCCGCCTGGCGTGATGCCGCACGAAAGGCCCCGCGTCGGGGTCGGTGACCTCGACCGCAATCTGCCGCAGCGCGCCCGACTGCGACGACAGCAATCCAAGCAGCGCCTCGTAGCTCGGGTCGAAGCGCTTCATGTACCCGGTCTGGAGCACCCTGCCAGCCGCGTCGCGTTGCCGGACCAGGTTCGCGATATCGGCGACGGCATAGGTCAGCGGCTTCTCGCAGAACACGTGCAGCCCGGTGGCCAGCGCCGCCGCAACATGTTCGAGGTGCAACGCGTCCGGCGACGCGACCACGACCGCATCCAGCGGTTCGGCCAGAAGGGCGGCCGCGTCGGCGAAGGTCGCAAGCCCGTATTGTTCCGACAGGAAGGACCGCACCGTGGCAGATGGATCGGCGACGCCGCGCAGCTCGTAAAGGGCCGGCAGCCGCAGCAGGTTGGGGATGTGCTCGACCTGCGCGACACAACCCGCGCCGATAACACCGATCCACAGTCGCTCTGCCACTTACCTATCGTCCCCCGATCCGATCCGCCATCACTTCAGCTCTCCGGCTGGCTGGGATGACCGCCGCGGGCCTCGGCCCGGTCCCGGCTGATCGCATCGAACTTCTGCACGTCGATCGGCATCAACTCGCGCAGTTCCGCGTCTTCGGCGGACATCCCGGCAAGCGCCACGCGCGCGGCCACGCCGATATTGTGGATCATGTCGTCGATCTGCGGGGCGGTATGATCCGGATTTGTCGGGACCATCACGGTCCGTTCAAGGATCTCGATCGAACGGGCGCACTGGTCCCTGGTGTAGGTCCGGCGGCACTTGGCGTTGGCTTCCATCAGGTAGGGGTTCATCGCCGGATGCGCCGCCCCGGCGCCGATCAAGACCTGGTCCCATTCGGTGTAGGTATGACGGCCGGTTTTGCCCGCGATCACGCTGGGGAAGACATCCACGAAGCGGCGCGCCGCATCGGCCGAAGGCAGGCTGTACATGACGTGCGTGGCACAGTCGTGGTCGGTGCTGTTCATCGGCGTCGGCTTCAGCCCGAGGTTCCCGAGAGAGGCAGTCCCCGCAAGGATCCGCTTCTTCTCGCTGCGCATCGCACCGATCATCCCGTCGATGCGATCGAGCTGCACGTTCAGCATCGCCCCCATCAGCTCGGACGCGCGGGCGCCGTTGCCGGCGAACGGCTTCTCGTCGTCGTCGCGACCGTTCCAGTAGAAATGGCAGGGGTCGATTGCGCCGCGCGCCCGCTTTGCCAGCCTGTCGTCATTCACTGCGACGCCGCCGCCTTCGCCGCAGGTCATGTTCTTGTAGAAGTTGAACGAGAACGCGCCGACATGTCCGATGGAGCCAAACTTGCGCCCCTTGTATCCGCCGCCCACGCCCTGGCAGGCGTCCTCGATGACGATCAGGTTGCGACGCGCGGCGATCTCCATGATCGTGTCCATGTCGCATGCGGCGCCCCACATGTGGACGGGGATGACCGCGCGGGTTTGCGGGCCGATCGCGGCCTCGATGGCGGCGGGGTCGATGGTGATGCTCTCGTCCACGTCAATGATCACCGGGATCGCGCCGCAAGCCAGCACCGACGTGGCGCTTGCCATGTAGGTGTGGGCGGGAATCAGCACCTCATCGCCGGGACCGATGCCCACGGCCGTCATCGCGGCGGCAAGGGCATTGCTGCCGCTTGCGGACAGGGCGAAATGCTTCACGCCCAGGTAGGCCGCGTAGCGTTGCTCGAACCGGTCGCATTCGTGACCGACGCCGTAGCGGAACAGCGCCCGGCTCCGGATGACGCGGGCAACCGCCTCGACCTCCTGCTCGCCGACCGTGTACATGACCGACCTCCCGAATCTGGCGTTGCGCAGCCTCGACGCTAACGCCAAACTGGTCTCGTGATCAGAACCAGATTGCGACGATTATTGGGAACCACATATGAGAACGCGCTTTCCGCTCGAGTCCATCATCCTCGATCAGGACCGGGGCGCGACCCTGCCGCGGCAGATCTACGCCCAGTTGCGCGGCCTGATCGAACGCAGGGCGCTGGACAGTGGCGGCGCCCTGCCCTCGACGCGGGAGCTGTCGCGTGACCTCGGCGTGGGACGGAACAGCGTGATCGCCGCCTATGACCAGCTTTCGCTCGAAGGCTATGTGCGTCTGCGCAAGGGCGCCACGCCCCTGGTCGTCAGCCTTCCGGTCCTTGGCCGCGTCGCCCGGTCGGAGAGGCCGGTCACCGGGCACACCCTGTCGGCGCGCGGGCGCCTCCTGCAGGCGCAGGCCCATTACGCGGGCGAGCCGGGCATCCCAAGCTTTCACCCGGGGATGCCCGACCCCGACAATTTTCCCTTCAACACCTGGTCGAGACTGCTGGCCCGTCGCGCCCGGCTCGCCCGGCACGACCTGTTCGGCGCCTACCACGTTCAGGGCTACCCTCCGCTGCGCGAGGCGATCGCGCGCTATCTCACGGTATCGCGGGGCGTCAACTGTTCCGCCGAGCAGATCGTGGTGACGAACGGCGCGCAGTCGGCTTTCGATCTGCTTGCCCGAATGTTGGTCGACCCGGGTGACACCGTGTGGATGGAGGAACCCGGCTATCACGGCGCACGGGCGGCCTTCCTTTCGGCCGGCGCCGTGCTGTCGCCGCTTCACGTCGGGGATACGGGCTGGCACCTGACCCCGCCGCCGGTGCCGCCGAAGCTGATCTTCGTCACGCCTTCATGTCACTATCCGCTGGGCGTGACGATGCCGATGGAACAGCGGCTGAACCTGATCCGCCTTTCCGAGGCGGCCCGCGCCTGGATCATCGAAGACGACTACGACAGCGAATACCGGTTCCAGGGCCAGCCGATCCCGGCATTGCAGGGGCTCGATGTCTCGGGCCGGGTGGTCTTCGTCGGCACCTTCGCCAAGACGCTGTTCCCGGCGATGCGGCTTGGCTACATGGTCGTGCCGCCCGCGGTCGGCGATCGCATCGAAGCGGTCCTGTCGGCCACCGGCCAGTTCGCGCCGCTGGTTACCCAGGCGGCGCTCGCCGATTTCATGAACGAAGGCCACCTGACACGCCATCTTCGCCGGACGCGGCGGCTCTACGCACAGCGTCGGGAGTCGTTCTTCCAAGCGTTCGATGAGCACCTCGGCACATGGACGCGTCTGTGCCGCACGGACACCGGCATACAGCAGGTGGCGCGGTTCCGGATACAGGTCGACGACCGCGCCTTTGCCGCCGCCGCTCGGGCGGAGGGGGTGAACGTGTCCCCCTTCTCCATGCAATTCGCTAATCCGGGTTTGGAGAGTGGTCTTCTCTTCGGCTTCGCCGCCGCGGATGCGCGCGACCAGGCCCGCGGATTCCGGCGACTGCGCGAGCTAGCAGACCGGTTCTTTGCCGATCTTCCCGGCTCGCCGCGACCCGGACCCGCGCGGGATGCGTGACGGCAGTGTCAGAAGAAAGTTGGTTGAGGCGGGCAGATCGGTCGCTTAAGCGGCGTCTTCATTTGAGGGATTCCCAGTTGGGCTGAGTTCTGATTCAAGATCGAAAACGGAGGCGATCTTGAGCAGACGAACCCTGACGGACGCGCAGTGGGCGCGGATTGAGCCATTGGTT
>JBJXFU010000011.1:0-3366 GCA_046155885.1 Paracoccaceae bacterium | reverse complement strand
CTCGATCCGGAAACGTTGGTCGGCGAGGCGGTCGGCCCGGCTTTCGAGGCCGATGTGCTGCCCCTGATCGAGGCGCTGGACATGACGCCGGTGTTCGAGGCGTTGATCGCGGCGTTGCGCGGGTTGGACACGCAGCTGCAAGGCGAAATGGGACGGATCAACGCCGCCTACCAGGCGCTGCTGGCGGCGCGTCCGGCGGGAACCGGCGGTGGGGTGGGGATCGGGATATGAGGAGGCACGCATGACCTTGGGCGCGGCCCTTCTGCAACCTCAAAACCTTCGGCGCGGCGCCGGGGACGAGGTGCCGGCGCTGGTCGAGGATGTGACACGGCTGGTCGCCTTGATCATCGAGGACGCCGCAGCCGAAGGCCCGATCGCGCCCGAGGCCGTGGCGGCGCTGACGGCGCGGGGCGAGGCGCTGGCCGCGAGCTTTGCGCCCCGGCTTGCGGCTGCGGGGACGCGGCTGCGGTCGCGGTTCGCGGGGCCGCGCGAAGTGGTGGAGCGGTTCGCGGCGCAGGCCGAGGGATTGGAGCAGGACCCGGTCGCGATCCTTGGGCTGGTGCGGACGCTGCTGGACGAGGTGAAGACCCTGTCGACGGCGGCCACGCTGTCGGCGATCCGGGCGGAACTCACCTTTGCCAAGACGGTGATCGAGGATGATCTGGGGCTGTCGGCAGCGGGGCTGCGCGACATGGTGACGGATTATCTCGACGCCTTTGGCGCGCGGCTCGCGGCCCTTCCTGTACCCGTCGATGCGGCGGCGCGACGGCGTCTGCGGCTGGTGCGGGCGGTCCTCGCGCGGTTGCGGGCCAAGGGCGATCTGCTGACCCCGCCCGCGATCGAGGTGGAACCGCTTGCGCGGGAAATCGACCGGTTCCTGCGCACTTCCGGCGTCGCGCAGGCACTGAAGGAGTTCAACTGCGCCCTCGACGGAATCGGCGCGTCGGTCGATGCGGCCATCGCGGCGGGCGGGGTGGTACGGCGGGTGGCATTGCCGGTCGGGGCCGGGGTCGTGCCGATGGAGGCGAGCGCCGAATACTCCTGGTACGCGAGCTGGCTTTTGAACGACGAACAGATTCCGTTGCTTGGGATATCCGACATTGACCAGCCTGCCGCCTTCCTGACGCAACTGAAAACCGGGCCGGGGCCGGTAGAAGCGCGGCTGCGCGAAAGCTTCTCTCCGGCCGAGCTCCAGGTGCTGAACGGCTTCTCGGGCATGGGCGATCCGCCGCGCGACCTGATGCTGACGGTTCTGGCCGCAGTCAATCGCATGATGCAGACCGTCGAGATCCTGTTTGTCGCCGGCGAGGATCAGATCCTTGCGGACAGCCAGCTGGACGAGAAGACGCGCGACCAGAAGTCGAGTTTCCAGGCCGACCAGTCGCTGTTCCTGTTCAATCGCCGGCTGCTGGAACATGTCTTTGCGGGCAAGATCGACCGGCTGTCCGGCGGATTCTGCAGAGGGTTCGGCAAGTTTGTCCTCAACGTCATCGCCTGGCCGCGCAATCAGGTCTTCGTGACCGGAGACAAGCGGTTCGTCATGTGCGACGACAAGCCGATCCATTCGGGCGAGAACGTGAAGTGGTACGACGCGCCCTTGTTCAAGGGACCGACGCAGTACGCGATGTGGTTCGATTTCGACCATATCAAACCGCCGGCCTGCGAAATCCTGGCGCAGGTGCTGGCCACGGCGGGTGAGGGCGGCAAGTCGATCTGGCATCTGGTGGAGACCCAGCCCGGCCACGAGGCGCAGGCAGGATCGGTCGGCGCTGTCGAGATTGTCAACCTTATCCAGATGATCCTGTTCGGCAAACCGTTCAGCGGCTATTTCCTGGAGGAAGGACCGCATCTGCGCCGCTGGGGCAAGTCGTTCGACAGCTTCTTCGGGCTGAAGGGCATCGCGACCTTCTTCTCGTCCTTCCAGTCGCTGCAATCCGACGCCCCGAGCGAGAAGTTCTATTACTGGATCACGGTCCTGTTGGGCGACATCTTCCGGACGCTGGGGCCGATCCAGATGGTGAACACCCTGCGTGATCTCATCCTGGCCTTCGTGACGCTTTACAACTTCCGCGGGCCGCAGGACGCGCCGAGCGGCCTGCCCTCGAACCCCTCGTGGAACCACCGCAAGCAGGGGCCGTTCGTGTCGCTGTCGGACACGTTGTTCGCGATGCTGCTGGTGTCGCTTTACCCGCGCGACAACTATTCGATCTTCATCTGGGATCCCGGCAAGGACGGCATCGGCGACCGCAAGGCGGAAGCGTTCCTTGGCCACTGGCTGGGCGGCTCGGCGGGGCTGGGGCTTTTGGCGGGCCTAAGCGGTTCCTTCGTCGCGCAGTTCATTGCCTGGGCCGAGGACGTTCCTCGGTTCTTCGCCACCGGCGGCATCTCGGCAGGAAAGATGTTCGGGCTCTACTGGATCCTCAACTACGTCTTCAAGGAAAACGCGACCGACGGCGGGCGCTATCGGGCGGGGGGCGGCAGCTTCCGCGGCTACCCGGACCGTGACGCATCGCCTTCGCCCTACCGACTGCCGTTCCCGGGCGGGAGCACGGAGTATACGGGGCAGGCCAACCTGGGGCTGTTCAGCCACAACTTCATCACCAACAGCAATTTCGTCACCCCCGCAAACTCGGCGACGCAGCAGGTCTATGCCTATGATTTCGGGCATGATTTCCGCGAAGGCATCGCCTGCAGCCGCGCCGGGGTGGTGTGGTCGTTCACCGAAAACCTTGCCGACAGTTCGACCGGCCAGTGGAACGTCCTGATCATCCGGCACGCGACGATCGACAACGAGCACGACAACTTCGGGCAGGGGCCGGTGCAGACCTATGCGGTGTACGGCCATCTGTCGCAGAACGGGGTCAGGAACGCGCCGGCCTTTGGCGGCGTGCCGCCGGGGCAGGAATCGGCGGGCGCGGGGCTTGGCACCGTTGTGGCGCAGGGCGACATCATCGCGCTGGCGGGCGACACGGGCATGAGCTTTCACAACCACCTGCACATGCACATCCTGCCCGATGACGGAACCGGGCAGCCGAACGTGGCCTTCGCCATTCCTTTCGTGTTCGAGGACGGCGGTGGCGACGGGGTGCTGAAAAGCCGGACCTGGCACAGATCGGGGAACGCATGATGCTGACCGGGCTTCTTGACCGTGCGACCCAGACCGAGCCGGGGCTGACCCGACCGAAGGTGACGCTGACCTTCGGCGGCGGTGGCGAAGACGGCGGCCTGCTGGGTGGACTGGCGCAGGCCGCAGGTCTTGTCGCGACGGGACCGGGGCTAGAGGCGGGATTGGTGCGGCTTCGGCTGCATCGCGGTATGGCAGCGGGGGTGGACTGGGCCGAAGTACTGCTTGCCCTGGTGCCGGGC
>JBJXFU010000006.1:0-2892 GCA_046155885.1 Paracoccaceae bacterium | reverse complement strand
TGCCCGACGGATTGTGCGAAATCGCCTGGTCGGACCTTGGGGCGGCGTCGATCTGGGTGAAGGGCTGGCCAAGTTCGTGCAGCAGCCACATGACCCGGAAGGTGCGGGTTTTGGGGGTTCCGATGAGGGTGTACATGGTGTCCTTTGGTGGCTGGCCGTGGGGGTCGCTCGCGAAGATGTAGCGGCAATGCGCGCGCGGTCAAACCCGGACTGCCGGCGGGAAACAGATCTCAGCGCTTCATCATCGCAAGGCGGATCAGGGCGCGTTCCATCACCGCCATGGTCGGCGCCTTTGAGGTGGAGCGCAGGGTCAGATCGGTTTCGACCAGCAGGGCCAGGGCGCGTTCCAGGGCGCGTGTGCCCCATTGGGTCGCCTGACGCTGCATCGCCTCTTTCTGCTTGAAGCCGCCCCGCGCCCATTTCAGGGCGGCGGCGGGGCCCGTCGGATCGCAGGCGGCGGCATGCAGGGTCTTGAAATGGCCCATCGCCCCGATGCAGATGGTCACCGCCGACGACCCCTGCCCCGACACGCGCTGCAGCATCGGCCCCAGATCGCCGACGCGGCCATCGGCAACGGCGTGGATCAGATCATCAACCTCGCCCTCGATCGTGGCCGGGGCAAGGGCGGCCACTTCGGGCGCGGTCAGGGGCGATGGGTCGCCATGTTTGTAAAGCGACAGCTTTTCAAGGGTTTGGCGAAAGTCGCCGGGATCAATCGAGCGGGACAGAGAGATGATGTCCTCCATCGCCTTGGGGTCGATCCGGACAAGACCGGCCTTTTTCAACTCGGTCTCGATCTCTTCGCGGCTGGGCGGCTCGTCATAGAAGATCACCGAAATGCAATCGGGGCGCTTGTCGAACAGCGCCTTCAGCGCTGACTTTCCGGTCAACTGGCCCGCGGTCACCACCAGATTGGCATCGCCCGGACGCCAGTCTTTCAGCGTCGCCTCAAGATTGGCGGCAAGGCCGTCGCCCGCGTCTTCCAATAGCACCACGCGCGGGCCGGGGAAAAATCCGGTCTCGCGCATCGCGTCTGACACCAACGAGGGCGTTTTGCGCAGATCGGCGGCGGATATCCGGGTCAGACGCATTTCGGCCTCGCCTGCCGGGCCGACCAAGGCCAGAACCGCCTCGGCCCGCTTCATCGCTACCCGCATCGGATCGGCGCCCGCCAGCAGCAGCCCCGCCCGACCGGGATCCGGCTTGGCGAGGTATCGCGCCGCCTCGGCCCCTTTGAGGTTCATTGCAGCCAGTCCGCCGAACTGGCGACCAGCCGCGCCACGATCTGATCGGCAAGAAGGCGCATCAGGCGGGTGCGGGCGTCATCCTCGGCCTCCAGTCCCGCAACGGTTGAACCGGTGGCCGAATAGGAGGTGAAGCTGTCGACGGTGCCAGAGGAAAGGACCGCGCCGGTGCCAAGGTCGGTCAGTGTATAGGCGACCGAGCCGACAAGGTTGTAGCGCGTGATCGCGCCGGTGGTGGTGATGCCGACGCCGACCGGATCAGTCGCGATGTCATAGGCCAGCGCAAAACGCGGTGTGGCCTGGCGGCCAAGGCGCTGTTCCAGCCGTTCGACAAGGTCAAAGCCCAGCTTGTCGGCGGGTTCGGCCAGTCGGACGGCCCCTTGCAGACCCGCCGCTGACCCTTCCGGGCCGTAAGCCGGGGCAAAGCCGCAGGCGACAAGCGCCAGAGGGGCGAGCAACAAAAGGCGGCGGTTAGATGACCACATTGATGATGCGCCCCGGCACGACGATGATTTTCTTGACCGGCTGACCGGCCAGAAACTTCACCACATCCTCGTTCGCCAGCGCGATCTTTTCAATCTCTGACAGGGCCATGTCCTTGGGCACGCTGATTTCCGCCCGGCGCTTGCCGTTGATCTGGATCGGCAGGGTGACGGTGTCGTCGATCAGCAGCGAAGGGTCGGCAATCGGCCAGGGGGATTGGGCGCACAGGCCCGCGCCGTCCTGATAGGCCCAGATCGATTCGGCGATGTGGGGGGTGATCGGCGACATCAGTTTGGCGAGGGTGCGGATGGCTTCTTTCATCGGCCCGGTCGAGCCATTGGCGCGCGACAGGGTGTTGGTGAAGCCGTAAAGCGCAGCGACCGCCTTGTTGAAAGCGAAACCTTCGATGCTGCGGGTGACCTCGTCGATGGCGCGGGCGGTGGCGCGGGCAAGGTCGGCGTCGCCGATCCCCTGATGATCCGCCGGCATCTCGCCAATGCGCGAGCACAGGGCCCAGACGCGGGACAGATGTTTGAACGTCGCCTCGGCGCCGGAGGCGGTCCATTCCACGTCACGCTCGGGCGGGCTGTCGGACATGACGAACCAGCGGGCGGTGTCGGCGCCGTAAGAGGCGATGATCTGCATCGGGTCGACGACGTTCTTCTTGGATTTGGACATCTTGGCCGAGGGGATCACCTCGACAGGCGTGCCCGTTGCGATGAGACGGCCGTTCTCGACATCTTCGGGCAGGTGATAGATCGGGCGGCCCGCCGCGTCGCGGGTCTGGTAAATCTCGTGGGTGACCATGCCTTGGGTGAAGAGCGCGTTGAACGGTTCAATCGCGCTGGCGGGCAGGTGGCCGGTGGCGTTCATCGCGCGGGCGAAGAAGCGGGAGTACAAGAGGTGCAGGATCGCATGCTCGACGCCGCCGATGTATTGATCGACGTTCATCCAATAGGCGGCTTCCTCCAGATCGGTGGGGGTCGCGGCGTGGGGCGCGGTGAAGCGGGCGAAATACCACGACGAATCGACGAACGTGTCCATCGTGTCGGTCTCGCGGCGCGCGTCGGCCCCGCATTTCGGGCAGGTGCAATTGCGCCATGTCGGGTGGCGGTCCAGCGGGTTGCCGGGGATCTCGAAGGTCACATCCTCGGGCAGGCGGACG
>JBJXFU010000190.1:0-4617 GCA_046155885.1 Paracoccaceae bacterium | reverse complement strand
GTCGAAGGGTTTCGGGCGCCGATAGGCGTACTAAACCCGGACGTGTACGACCCGCGGATCGGCATGCTCTGGGCTATGGGGATTTCGGATTCGGTCGGGTCTTCGCTGTCGGCCGAGCGCTATCTGGCGGTGGCGCCTGCCGGGTCAGCCATGTGCGTTGCCGGTGGCGGGGCCATGGCTTTGAGAGGTGTTCTGGCGCCCCACCGCCGTTTTTCCGCGTCCAGACGACAACGGACGTAAGTGTCCGCGTTTCCAGCGAGGCGAGGATCGCTGGATGGGGTAGTCGCAGGCCATGCCGGGTCATGGCGCACGCTCCCGGGCGATCATCGGTACCGTGGGCGGTGCCCGTGGCTGCCGCCAGCGCTCGAAGGTCTCGATGATGACCATGTGCCCGCCACAGCACGGGCATGGCGGGCGATGGTCGACAGGCTCATCGGCGTTGTCGTTGGCAGGTTCGGGGGCGACCGCGAGCAACATGCGAGCGAGCGCCAGGCTGGCCTTCCTGGCGGAGCCGGCCAGCAGGCCGTAGTGGCGGATGCGGTGGAAGCCGCGCGGCAGGACGTGGATCAGGAAGCGGCGGATGAACTCGTCGGTGGCCAATGTCATGACCTGCTGGCGCTCGGCCCCGTCGCGACGATAGTCCTTGTAGCGGAAGGTGACGCCGTCTTCGTTGAAGGCGATGAGGCGCCGGTTCGAGATGGCGACGCGGTGGGTGTAGCGCGAGAGATAGGCCAGCACTGCCTGCGGTCCGGCGAACGGCGGCTTGGCATAGACCACCCAGCGCATCTTGCGCACTGGCGACAGGTAGCGAAGGAAGGCCTTGCGTGTCGCAAGGTGCGCCATGGAGCTGAAGAACCCGAGCTTTCCAGCGTCGAACAGCGCCAGCAGGCGCGTGAGGAACAGGCGCCGGAACAAGGCGCCCAGCACACGCACCGGCAGCAGGAAGGCTGGGCGCGAGGATATCCACCGCGTGCCGCCGGGCGCGACGCCGCCCCCGGGCACGATCATATGCACATGCGGATGGTGCGTCATCGCCGAGCCCCAGGTATGGAGCACGGCGGTGATGCCGATCCGCGCGCCAAGGTGCTTCGGGTCAGCGGCGATGGTCAGCATCGTCTCGGACGCCGCCCGGAACAGCAGATCATAAACAACCGCCTTGTTTTGCCAGGCGATGTCGGCAACCTCGGCGGGCAGCGTGAACACGACGTGGAAGTAGCCGACCGGGAGCAGATCCGCCTCGCGTGCCGCCAGCCAGTCGCGCGCAGCGGCGCCCTGACACTTGGGGCAGTGCCGGTTGCGGCAGGAGTTATAGGCGATCCGCCAGTGCCCGCAGTCCTCGCAGGCCTCGACGTGACCGCCCAGCGCTGCGGTCCGGCAGTTCTCGATCGCCGTCATCACCTTGAGCTGGACGAGGTTCAGGTGCCCGGCATGGGCAGCCCGGTACCCGGGCCCGGCAGCACGGAAGATGTCGGCGACCTCAAGTAAGGCGCTCACCGGCTCAGCCGGGCGGCGAGCCTTGCGAACCGGGGAACAAGCCCAACCTGTCGAGCGGACTGACCACAGCTCTCACCGTTCGCGTCGCCACCCTAGTATAGAGCGTCGTGGTTTGCAGTTGAGCGTGCCCCAGCAGAACCTGGATGATGCGGATATCGACGCCGTCCTCGAGCAGGTGGGTGGCGAAGCTGTGGCGCAGGGTGTGCGGTCCGACCCGTTTGGTGATGCCCGCCGCATGGGCCGCTTCGGCAGCGATGCGATGAACCTGCCGGTAGCAGATGGGCTTGAGGTAATGCATGCCGGGGAACAGCCAGCCATCGGGATGCATCACGCCCTGCTTGCGGCCGACCTTCCACCACTCGCGCAGGAGCACGAGCAGGTCTTGTGCCAGCATGGCGTTGCGATGTCGCCCGCCCTTGCCACACTCGACCCTGAGCAACATGCGTTCGCTGTCGATGTCGCGAACCTTGAGCTTGGTAACCTCCGAGGCGCGCAGCCCGGCCCCGTATGCCACTGACAGGATCGCCTGGTGCTTGATGCTCGTTGTCGCATCGAGCATCCGTGTGACCTCCTCGCGGCTGAGCACCGTCGGCAGCGCGCGGGGATGCTTCACCCGGTGGAGCTTGCGGGTCAGGTCCGGGCGGTCGAGCGTGCGGCAGTAGAAGAACCGTAAGGCCGAGACCGCCGTGTTCATCGCCGGTGCGCCAAGACCGGTCTCGGTCTGCTCGATCTGGTAGCGCCGCAGATCCTCGTCGGTCGCAGTGTCGGGCGGGCGCCCCAGCCACGTCGCGAACCGCGACACGTCGCGCAAATAGTTGCGCTGCGTCGCCCTGGACAGGCGGTGCAGGTTCATATCCTCGATCATCCGTTCGCGCAGCGTCCGGGACGGGGTGGCAGGAATAGTGATGGCCATCGTTCGACTCCTCGGTTGAAGGAGCCGCAAGAGTCTGCCTCCGGGCCGCGAGGCTCAACCAGCGAGCGTTGGATGCCGGGCTCTCACAACATCAGGTCCAGCGCCATTCCCGCGCCAGCGGGTTCGTACTTGTCCGCAGTCCAAGTCGCTTCGACAGGACGTTGACCCGGTCGATGGAACGTCCGCTCAAAGGCATCGGGGAAGCGGGACTGAACGGCGGCATTGAGGGCGCAAAGCCGCCATCCAAAATTTCCATTTCCTACAGCCCCCCACCTGACATACCTGATTCGCCTCCCAACCACACCCTTCGACGGGCTCACGATGAGCGGAGGCAGTATGACCGAAAAATTCAGCCCCTTTCGATACTTCGACAAGCCCGGCACTCGCGATGAGCGGAGTGACATGCGATGAGCGCCAGGTTTGGCGCCAGTCGGCGCCGCGCCTTCCTCGCCGCGCTCGCCCAGACAGGGAACCAGACCCTCGCCGCCGAGGCGGCCAAGGTTTCGCGCTCGTGGGTGCACAAGCATCGTTCGGCCGGGCCGGAGTTCGATATGGCCTGCCGCGCGGCGATCGCGGCGGCGCGTTCGCACTTCGAAGGCCTCGCCGCCAGCGGCGAAGCCACGCGCAAACCGCCCGCCAGATGGGCCTGGCTCGACGGGGCGGAGCTGGTGGTGCGCGGGACGGGCGGGTCCGCGCCGGCTTCCGGCGGCGGGCCCCTTCGACAGGCTCAGGGCGGTCGGGAGAGAGGAAGACCGCAGATTGCGCGGGCGCGGGTAAAGCAGTGGTCGCCGCGCGCGGAAGCGCGGTTTCTCAGCGCGCTGACCGCGAGCTGCAACGTCAAGCTGGCTTGCGCCGAAGTCGGGCTGACCCCGGCCTCGGCCTATAACCATCGCCACCGCTGGGCGGGTTTCGCGCGGCGCTGGGACGAGGCGGTGGAGGTCGGCTATTTGCAGGTCGAGGCGGGGCTGATCGCGGCTACGGGGTCGATGTTCGAGGGTGAGGAGCTTGCCGAGGTCGCGCCGCTGCGCGCGATGACGTTCGCCCAGGCGGTCCATCTCCTCCACATGCACAAGCACGCCGTGCGCGGGATCGGCAAGCGTCCCGGCCTGCCGCCGCGCCAGGCCGATATCGAGGAGGTCCGGGCCGAGATCCTGCGGCGGGTGGCGGCGATCAGGCGGGTGGAGGCGCTGGGATCGTGAGGGGGCCATTTCGGGGACGTTGACTAATTTCCGTCGGCGCCGATCCGCAAATCATTTCAGGGACACTAACAAATTTCCTCCCGCGTCGATCCGGACTGGTGAGGCCGTGATGGAAATTAGTTAGTGTCCCTGAAATGGGCCGACCGAACTGGCAGGAAATTTGTTAATGTCCCCGAAATGGGGCCCGAAATGGGACGTCGTCCCCGAAATGGGGCGCTACTCCTCGGGCGGATCGAGCCGCGTCACCCAGCGGGGATAGCCTTCGGGGGTCAGCTCGGTATCGGGCGAGGGCACCGGGTCGTCGCCGGTTTCGATCCAGCCGCGGCCGTCGCAGCGCTCGCAGATCACCCGGATCGAGCGATGGCTGGCAAGGTCGATCTGGCCGTTCCACTGGCCGTGGGCCTGGCAGGCCGGGCACATGGCGTCGAGCTCGCCGTGGCGGTGGCGTTTGGGAATCCCGTCGAAGGCGTGGGCGTCGGCGGGACCGTGACAGATGACGATGCGCTTTTCGTGCATGGGCGAGGGCTATAGCGCCGGTTGCTACTTCCGCAAAATGCCCCGATCCCGCATCCAGGCGACGAACTGGTCGAGCACCAGTCCGGCGCTGGCGAAACCCGGGTTCATGGAGAAGCCGTGGCCGCCCCTGCCGTAGAGGTGCACTTCGAGCGGGCGCTTGGCGCCGCGCCAGCTGTCGATCAGGCCCAGCGGGCGTTGCCCGGCGAACAGCTCGTCGTCGAGCGCGATGGCGAGGAACATCGGCGGGGCGTCGCTGGCGACCTGCCGCGCCATCATCGGCGGATAGATCGGCGCGATGAAGTCCGGGCGCGACGCTGTGTCGGGGGCGAGACCGACCCCGAGCGCCGTCATCGCGCCGGCCGAATAGCCGATGAAGCCCAGTTTTCCGGGATCGACTTTCCATTCGGCGGCGCGGGCGCGGATCAGGCGGACGGCGGCCTGGGCGTCCTCGACCGCCTCGGGCGTGGGCTCGAGCGGGACAGCGGGGTCATTCGG
>JBJXFU010000140.1:0-4184 GCA_046155885.1 Paracoccaceae bacterium | reverse complement strand
AACCGGCCGCCTTGTCGCCGGCTGGGTGGAGCGCCCGCGAAACCGCCCCAACCCCTTGCGGACGCTGCATTAACCGTGGGCTTCCGCGCCGTTCGCAGGGGGCCAGCAACCGCCCAGCAATATGCCAGCAACCTGCCATACGATCGTATGGCTTTGGGTGAATTAACCGCTAACCTCGAATCAGCGGGGCGCCCGCCTCCGGCGCCCTGCGGCGGACTGCCGGAGGGCTGTTCGGGGAAGGGTCATCCCTGCCTGTGCCGGGCCTGAGACTCGGCCCGCACGCGCCCCGAGAGAGCCTTAGATCGACGCCCAGTCGGTGAACTGCGACGCGCCGCTGTCGCCGCCCTGCTGGCTGTCGGCGCCCCTGCCGGGGGACCCAGCCGCGCCGGGCTTCTTTCGGGGGGTTTCTTGTGCGCCCGGGTTGTCGGCCTGGCGCTGCACCGAAGGCGCCGGAGCGCCCATCTGTCCGCTGGTCTTCATCTCGTTACCCTTCACGCGGGTCTGACTGGCCCGCCTATCTTCCTGCCTCGGACGGCTACCGGTCGAAAACGGCCCGTCTGGGGCCGGGATATGGTAGCCTTTGGGCAGGGTCAAGAAAGACTGGACCCGGTTGGAATTCCTTGCAAACCAAGTGCCCCTGCCGCGCCGCCGGGACGCGCCCGCCGCGACGGCCCGGCAACAATCGGGGCCGCTTCCGACGATCTGTTCCGGAAGCTTGACAATGCATGTGCAGCGGCCGAACGACTGAGTCGGACGACCGAGTCAGGGGCCGCCGGTGCGCGCCGCGGAGCCGCTGGCGATCGGGCAGCCCCTTC
The DNA here is from genome assembly GCA_046155885.1 of Paracoccaceae bacterium. Lineage (GTDB taxonomy): Bacteria > Pseudomonadota > Alphaproteobacteria > Rhodobacterales > Rhodobacteraceae > JAOADN01. Next base: position 3,369 of record JBJXFU010000140.1, on the reverse strand, counting down.
GGCCGCCTCCGCCCGGGGGTCCTCCCGGGATCGACCGATCCTCCTGTCCGCCGCGCCGGCTGACGCCTCTGGCCGCGTCGTCGGCGGGACTGACGTCGAAGTTCTCGCCCCGATGGGTCCTGGCAAGCCGTACTGTTCCGCCAAGGGGGTTTTCCACCGGTTGTGAGTGGAGTCCGCCCCAAGGAAGCGACGGACGTTGGAGCGGACGATACGAACCGAAGGGCGGATCATCGGCATCGTGCAGGAGCGGGAGGCAGGCGCGACCTGCGCTTGCCTGTGCCGGGAGCACGGGATGTCGGAAGGCACGTTCCATGCCGGGCGGGCGAAGCAATCAATGATAGCGCCTGCCGCGAAGCGCGATGCTGTCGCGCATCGGAAGGCCCAGCCGGGCCTGTCGGAGCGGCGGGCTTGCCGGATTGCCGGGGCGGACCGCAAGACGGTGCGCTGCCAGTCCCGGCGGGCGCCGGATACGGCCCTGCGAGGCCGAGAGCGCGAGTTGGCCGATGCAGGCCGCCGGATCGGATGCAGGCGGCCGTCTGTCTTGCCCGGGCGCGAGGGCGAATCCGCGGGTATCGACCGCATCTTCCGGCGCTACGGCGAAAAAGGGCTACAGCGTTTTGTATCCGACCTGAAACGCTTCCGCGTCCGTGCCAGCCCCGCAAGGTGCGGCGGCGGTTCCCGGACGCAATCGACGGGCGGTCGGGCGCTGCCCGGGCCGCTTGGTGGCGGTTCCGCGCGAAGGGGAGGGCGATGAATGCGGAGCCGGAAGGAAGCAAAGCGCCGCAAGGCCGCGGCCGGCGTTCTGGCAGGGAAGGGCGGTTCGAGATTGTGATGTCGCTTTGGTCCCGCAATGGCTAGTTCTGGACCGGCGGCAGAACGGCCGCCCGAGATCATGGCGGGTACCGGATGCCCCTTCTCCGACTCCAAGACCGCCCCGGCCGCGCCGGAAAGCCGGCTTCCCGGGTCCGCGGCCGGTGCGACCCATGGCCCGGCGGCGTGAAGCGCGCCGAGTGGAGGGAGCGGCTGTGAGAACCGCGGGCCGGGCCGCCACCTATGGAATTCTGGCGATCTGGTCCTTCGTCTGCCTGATGCCGATCTATTGGCTGGCGATCACCTCAATCAAGGGGCCGGCCGATATCGACCGGCCGCCGGGCTATCTGCCGTTTGCCGATTTTACGCCGTCGCTTCACGCCTGGCGCTTCATCTTCTTCGAGCATAACGAGAATCTGTCTTCGCGGCTGGTCAATTCGGGCCTGATTTCGGCCGCCGCCACGGTGTTGACGGTCGGCTGCGGCGGGCTGGCGATCTATGGGCTGACGCGGTGCCGGCTGACGCTTCGCCTGAGCGCGCTGGCTGCGGTCGCGGTGCCCCTTGTCCTGGGGCTGGGCTGGGCGCTGGTGACGGGAAGGCCTTCGCTGGCGGTTCTGGCGGTCTCAGTGGCGGTCGGGTTGGGGGTGGCGATAGGGATGCGCGGCAGGGGTCCGGTGCTTTCGGCCGGGGGGGGGGTGGCGGGACTGCTGGCCACGCGCGTCCTTTCGCCGGTCGTGCTTGCGCTGCCGCTTTATGTCTTCGGCGAGGCCCTGGGCGCGCGCGACACGCTGGGGTTTCTGGCGCTGGTCTATACCGCGATCAACCTGCCCGTCGCGGTCTGGCTGATGCTGCCGGTGCTGGGCCCCCGGGCAAGCGAACAGGAAGAGGCCGCGCAGATCGACGGGGCCTCGCATCTGGCGATCCTGTTCACCATCGTTCTGCCGATGGTCAGGTCCGGGGTCATCGCGGTCGGCCTGATCGTGTTCCTGCTGGCGTGGAACGAATACCTGTTCGCGGCCTATCTGACCTCGGACCACGCCCTGACCCTGCCGCCCTGGGCGGTCGGGCAGTTGTCGATGAAGGAGGCGCAGGTCGGCGGCGGGCCGGAGGAAGTGGCGCATCTGGCGGCCGCCAACATCGTCATGGTCCTGCCGGCCCTGGGGTTCGCGGCGTTCGCGTTGAGGAGCTTCGGGCGGACGGTGCGGAAGGGGTAGGCAACTGCCGCGTCATTTCTCCGCGACGCCTGCCGAGTGTGCGGTCGGCTTGCCTGCGGCGGGATTTGCCGCGTACGACTTGGGCCGCGGGAGGTGCGTCGCGCAGGAGCCCGAGGATGACTGACATGCCCGATCCGATCCCTTCGTCCGTCGCCATCGACGCCGCATCCGGCGAGGTTTCCTCCGCCACGGGCCGGTACGTGAAGCGCCTGTCCGATCTGGAGGGCATTTTTCACGACCGGGCCGCCTGGGCCCGTGCGATCGGCGATCTGGCCGATCCGGTCGTCTATGAGGTGGCCGAGGTCAGGCAGGAGGGAAGCGATCTGTTCTTCGGCACGACCACCATCCTGCCCGGGCAGGTCGGCGGCGAGTTCCACATGACGCGCGGGCACTTTCACCTGCGGCGGGACCGGGGCGAGGTCTACTTCACGCTGAGGGGGCAGGGGGTTCTGCTTCTGGAGGCGCGCGATGGGCGGGCAGAGGCCGTAGAAATGCGGAAAGGGACCGCTGTCGCCATCCCGCCCGACTGGGCGCACCGGTCGGTCAACGTGGGCGGCGAGCCGCTGGTCTTCAGCTGGGTCTGCAGCGTCGACGCGGGAAACGACTACGCGCCGATCAGGGAAAAGGGCATGCGGAAACGGGTGGTGGAGCGGCGGGGCAGGCCCGCAGTCATCGACAATCCGCGCTTCGGCTGACTGTCCGGCGGGAAGGGACGAAGCGGCGGGGAATTGTTCTCGTCAGCCGCTGCTGTATTCGCACAATTTTTTGTGGCCTTTGCGTTTTGTTCACCCTACGCTCGTTCCGCCAGACAGCCGAAACATGCACTGGCCACAAAATCCTGGGAGGAACCTGAGTTGTCGAAACGCGGAAGACTGCTTTCATTCATGGCTGGCGCGACCGCGCTAGCCGGAGCCTATTCGCCGGCCTTCGCCGGTGAGTTCGACGGGGTTACCGTCAACATCCTGACGCGCCCTGGATACGTCATTGCGGGACCGCTTGCCGAGCGCGGCAAGGACTTCGAGGCGCTGACCGGCGCCAAGATCGTCGTCACCGAAGTGCCCTTCGCCGAGATTTTCCCGAAGATCCAGAATGACTGGTCGACCGGCACCAACTCGATCGACGTGGGCGTCTTCGCGGCCGGATGGGGCGTGGAACTGGATGGCGCGGGGCTTCTGGAGGACATGGAGCCCTATGTCGCCAACGACAGCAAGATCGACATGGCGGACATCGCGCCCTACTTCCGCGAGTTCGGCCAGAAGGTCGGCGGCAAGACCAAGCTGCTGATGGTCGATGGCGACTTCCAGATGGTCTACTACCGCAAGGACGTGCTTGAGAAAGCCGGCCT
>JBJXFU010000138.1:0-9788 GCA_046155885.1 Paracoccaceae bacterium | reverse complement strand
GAATAGGCGGCGGTCGGCGGCACGAGGTTGGTGACGTTCATCCAGTTGATCGAGCCGTTGACGATCGGCACGAGCCCGACCAGCAGAAGCGGCACCAGCACGATGATGGCGAGCCATTTCTGCGCGCTTGCCGTCGAGGCGATGCCACGTTGCTGGATCGCCAGGATGATCAGCATGAGGATCACGCCGATGACGAAGGTCGAGTTGAAGTGCAGCGTTCCGAGGCCGGGGACGGTGATCGCGAAGGCCTCGAAGACCCGGAAGGCGGGGGTCAGCGCCGAGACGGCGTCCGCCGTGGCAACAGCCGTGATCGCGTCGGCGGGCGCGGTGCCGGCGTTCGCGGCGATGTAGTCCACGACGCTTTGTGTTTCCGCGGTGTAGCTCGCGAGGTTCGCCGTCACCCAGTCGAGCACCGGCTGGCTGTCGGCCAGCGGGATCGGGAAGAGCGCGTTTAGGATGTAGCCTGCGGCGATGGCGCAGCCGAGCGACAGGACCGGCGACCAGGCGAACCAGTTGCACCAGACCGAGAGGGGCGCGATCAGCTTGGAATATCGCAGCCAGGCCGTCGCCCCGTAAACCGAGGTGCCGCCCGACTTGTTGCCGAACATGCCGGCCATTTCGGCATAGGTGAAGCTCTGCAGGAAGCCCATCACCATCGAGATGATCCACACCAGGAACGCCAGCTTCCCGGTGGTTCCCGCAATGCCGCCGATCGAGAAAAGCACGAGCGGCGGCACACCGGCCGCGACCCAGAAGGCCCCCTTCCATGAAAGCGCCCGGACCATCTGGCCCGATTCCGCAACCATCGTCATGTCCCCACTCCCGTTTTCTTCTCGCGGATGGCACGGCGTCCGCCGTCAGGGCCGGCACGTCGCCCTTCCGCGATTGTGTTGCTTCCCTTTTGGCGGCGCGTCCGGCCGGTTCGGTTGCCCGACCGGATGTCCCGCCACGTTCGCGTCTTCTCCGACCGCCGCGATCCGGTCGCCCGCATCGCGGCGCGTGGGGGCAAGGAAACCACGGGGCGGGCTTGCACGCGAAGCGGTTTTAACGGCGCGAAAGTTTGTTTCCCCAAGGAGTGATGCACATGGGCCGCACTTCCTTCGCCCGGGGGTTGCGCGCGGGTGCCGAACCCGGCGGGACCGGCCACCTAGTTGCGCAGGTAGCTCTCCATCGTGTCTTCGAGCGCCTGTTTCCAGGGAGTGTGATGGAAGGGCGCCATCGTGCCGGTGATGACCGAGCGGTAGGCGTTGTCGCGGAAGGTCATGATGTCGTCTATCTTGTGCTGCTTCCAGGCATAGAAGGCCTCGCAGGCGCCATCGACGTCGAAGGACGGATAGTCCGTCTCGGCGATCAGTTCCTTCACGTAGTCGCCCTGGTAGTGGATCGCGTCATGCGCGTCCTTGCCGGCGTCCTCGCCCGCCACGCGGTCCGCGACGTCCTTCATCAGGGCCGACTTGTCGGCGGGAATCGTGATCCGTCCCATGATGACGTCGCGCGCCCACCAGGCCTGGGCGTCGAACATGTTGAAGGTGAACCACTGGTCCTGCATCCCGAGGTAGAAGAGCCTGGGGTTATGCACCCAGGCCACGCCCTTGTAGAGATCGGCGGTGGCGAGCCGGTTGGCGGTCTTCAGCCGCAGGTCGTCGGGCAGGAAGGGGAAGTGGTGTTTGTAGCCGGTGCACAGGATGATCGCATCGATCTTCTGCGAGGTGCCGTCGATGAAATAGGCGGTGTTTTCGTCCACATGGTCGAGCTTCGGCTTCTCGGTCCAGTTCGCGGGCCATTTGAAGCCCATCGGCGCGCGGCGATAGCAGCTTGTCACCGACTTCGCGCCGTATTTCCAGCACTGGGAACCCACATCCTCAGCCGAATAGGAGGTGCCCATGACGAGGAGGTCCTTGCCGGTGAACTCGCGCGCGTCGCGGAAATCGTGGGCGTGCAGGATGCGCCCGTTGAACCGCGAAAAGCCCGGGTATTCGGGGACGTTCGGCACCGAGAAATGGCCTGACGCGACAACGACGTCGTCGAAATCCTCGTCATACATCCGGTCGGCTTCGAGATCGTGCACGGTCAGGGTGAAGTTGCCCTTGTCCGGGTTGTAACGGACCATCCGGATGGTCGTGCTGAAGCGGATCCAGTCACGCACCGCGGCCTTTTTCACCCGGCCCTCGATATAGTCGAAAAGGACCGCGCGGGGGGGGTAGCTGCCGATCTGCTTGCCGAAATGCTCTTCGAAGGAATAGTCTGCAAATTCAAGACCTTCCTTGGGGCCGTTCGACCAGAGGTAGCGGTACATCGAGCAATGCACCGGCTCGCCATGTTCGTCGAGCCCGGTGCGCCAAGTGTAGTTCCACAGGCCCCCCCAGTTCGACTGTTTCTCAAAGCATACGATTTCGGGGATCGCCGCGCCCTTGGCCTTGGCGGACTGGAACGCCCGCAGTTGCGCCAGCCCGGACGGCCCCGCCCCGATTACGGCGACTCGCTTCTTCATCTTGCCTCTCCACTCTGGTCCGCCCGTGGTCACCCTGGGCCGTTTCGGCGGAGCCTAGAAGCAGCTTTCATCCGCTGTCAAATATTCTTCCTGCGGGTGAATCTGTGCCAGGCGGGGCAGACGGATGAGGCCGACGCCTGCGCCGGGCCTCAGCGGGCGATCATCACCGAGCAGCGCGCCGAGCCGGCCACTTCGGAGGCCACGGAACCGAGCAGCAGTCGCTTCACGCCGCGCTTGTCGCCGGTGCCCATGACGATGTGCGTCGTGCCGCTATGTTCGGCATAGGTGACGATGGCGGGGCCCGCCTCGCGAGCGACGAGTTCAACCGTCTCGACCTCGGGCGCGCCGGCGTTCTTCGCGGCGGCCGCGCCTTCGGACAGGAGCTTCTGCGCTTCGGCTTCGGTCCAGGTATTGATGGTCGGGCCGCGCACCCCGCCCTGAGCGACGTTGACGGTGCAGAGGGTCAGCTGCGCTCCGGTCAGCTTGGCAAGGCGTGCCGCCGCCACCAGCCCGACGCCCGCGTGACCACTTCCGTCGATCGGACAAAGAATCTTTTCCGCCATGATCTCCCCCTCCCTTGCCGGGTACGGCCAAGACTAGGATCATCCGGGCGCCTCCGCTTTGACCTGCGTCAACAGAATCTGTCAGGAAAGGGTCGGCCCATGAAGCCCGTTCTCCCCGGCGACCGCCGCATCACCAACATCCATGAGGCCGAATTCGTGCCCTTCGTCTATCCGGACGGGGTGGCCCTGGGCGATCGCGTGCTGCAACTGGATACGTCGCGCGCCCTGGGCGAGGGCTTCCACGTCTACCGAATGCCCCCCGGAATGCGCACGCGCGGGCATCGCCACAACGGGCACGAACAGTTCGTGATCCTGGAAGGCGAGCTGCACGAAAGCGACGGCACGGTCCTCACGCGGGCGATTTCGTCTTCTATCGCGACGGGACGGAACACAATTCCTACACGCCGCACGGCTGCCTTCTGGCGGTTCACATCGCGGCGGCGGAAACCCCGGTCGTGTGACGGCCGGGGCCGGGTGAACCCGCCTCAGATGTCCAGCGTGTTCTCGGTCTCCCACCGCGAGAAATGTGCGGCGTAGCTGTTCCATTCGCCGGTCTTGAGCTTGACGAAGGCTGACGAGAACTCGGCCCCGAGCATCGCCTTCAGCGTCTTGTCGCGGTCGAATTCGCGCAGCGCGTCGAGCAGGTTCAAGGGCAGTTTCGGCGCGTTCTTCACGGTATGGCCAAGCTGGTACATGTCGATGTCGTAGCGCCGTCCCGGATCGGCCTTGGTGCGCACCCCGTCGAGGCCGGCGGCGATGATCACCGCCTGCAAAAGGTAGGGGTTGGCGGCCCCGTCGGGCAGGCGCAGCTCGAACCGGCCGGGGCCCGGAACGCGGACCATGTGGGTGCGGTTGTTGCCCGTCCAGGTCACGGTGTTCGGCGCCCAGGTCGCGCCCGAGGTGGTACGCGGCGCGTTGATCCGCTTGTAGCTGTTGACCGTCGGGTTGGTGATCGCGGCCATCGCAGAGGCGTGCTTCATGATCCCGCCGAGGAAGCTGCGCCCCCGGTCAGACAGCCCGAGTTCCTTCTTGTTGTCGGCGAAGGCGTTGGTCCTGCCGTCGGCCGACCAGACCGAGATATGGGCATGGCAGCCCGAACCGGTCAGGCCCTTGAAGGGCTTGGGCATGAAACTTGCCCGGAATCCGTGCTTTTCGGCGACGGATTTCACCATGAACTTGAAGAAGGAGTGTTTGTCGGCTGTGGCCAGCGCGTCATCGTATTTCCAGTTCATCTCGAACTGGCCGATCGCGTCCTCGTGGTCGTTCTGGTAGGGCTCCCAGCCCAGTTCCAGCATGTAGTCGCAGACTTCCGAGATGACGTCATAGCGGCGCATCACCGCCTGCTGGTCGTAGCAGGGCTTCTCGGCGGTGTCGTAGATGTCGGAGGGGCCGGAGCCGTCGGCGTTCAGGATGAAGAATTCGGGTTCCACCCCGGTCTTGACGCGAAGGCCGTCCCTGGCGGCTTCCTTGATCACCGCTTCCAGCACGTTGCGGGGGGCCTGGTCGACAAGCTGGCCTTCCATCGTGGCGCGGGCGGCGACCCAGGCGACTTCCTTCTTCCACGGCAGCTGAATCACCGCCTCGGGGTCGGGGACCGCCATCAGGTCGGGGTGCGCCGGCGTCAGGTCGAGCCAGGTGGCGAAGCCCGCGAAGCCCGCGCCTTCGACCGCCATGTCGTTGATCGCCTGCGTGGGCACCAGTTTCGCGCGCTGCCCGCCGAAGAGGTCCGTGTAGGACACCATGAAGTACCGGACACCGTGTTCCTTCGCCCATTTGGCAAGGTCTCTGGCCATTCGTCTTACTCCCCGTTCATCTTGCGCCGTCCCTCATGCGGACGGTCGGTTGTTCGTCTCCGCCGCGCGGCGGCTTCCCATTAGAATAGCCCTCAAAGAGGCGCCTCGACGGTGATCTCGGTCCTGACCGAGTTGGCGATGAAGCATTCCTCGTGGGCGCGGTGGTGCAGGTCGCGGACCGCCTCGGCAGAGGGCGCGGCCCCGGCCCATGCGATCGCCGGGCGGAGTGCGACGTGCGACACCCAGAGGCGGCCTGCATCGGTCTTCGACATGCGGCCTTCGGCCACGTCTTCGTAGCGGTCGATCACGTGGCCGGCGCGGGCGGCGAGATGGAGGAAGGTGAGCATGTGGCAGGAGGAGAGGGAGGCGACGAAGGCCTCTTCGGGGTCCACGCCCGCCGGGTCAGCCCATCTGCCGACGACATGGGGCGAGGCCGAGGCGCGGAAGGTCACGCCACCGTCGAAACTCCAGGAATGCCCGCGCGAATAGCGGTTGTCGGTGAAGGGCTCATCCGCCCCCCGCGTCCACACCACGGTCGCAGTGTAGGCAGCCATCTACCAGCCGCCCCCCTGCCCCTGCCCCGGTATCCAAGAGGTGCCGGCAAGCGGCACGCGCGCCATCGCGGCGGCCTCGATGGTGAGCGCCACGAGGTCTTCCGGTTCGAGGTTATGGAGGTGACTCTTGCCGCAGGCGCGCGCGATGGTCTGGGCTTCGAGCGTCATCACCTTGAGGTAATTCTTCAGGCGGCGGCCACCGAGGACCGGGTCGAAGCGGCTGTAAAGCTCGGGGTCCTGGGTGGTGATGCCGGCGGGATCGCGCCCCTCGTGCCAGTCGTCGTAGGCATCGGCCGTGGTGCCGAGCTTCTGGTAGTCCTCTTCCCACTTCGGGTCGTTGTCGCCGAGCGCGATCAGCGCCGCAGTGCCGATGGCCACCGCGTCGGCGCCGAGCGCGAGCGCCTTGGCCACGTCCGCGCCCGACCGGATGCCGCCCGAGACGATGAGTTGCACCTTCCGGTGCATACCGAGGTCCTGCAACGCCTTCACCGCCGGGGGGACGCAGGCCAGGATCGGCATCCCCACATGCTCGATGAACACGTCCTGCGTGGCCGCCGTGCCGCCCTGCATCCCGTCAACCACCACCACATCCGCCCCCGCCTTCACCGCGAGCGCCGTGTCGTAATAAGGCCGCGCGCCACCGACCTTCACGTAGATGGGCTTCTCCCAATCGGTGATCTCGCGCAGCTCGTGGATCTTGATTTCCAGATCGTCCGGCCCGGTCCAGTCCGGGTGGCGGCAGGCGGAGCGCTGGTCGATGCCCTTGGGCAGGTTCCGCATCGCCGCAACGCGGTCGGAAATCTTCTGGCCCAGAAGCATCCCCCCGCCCCCCGGCTTGGCCCCCTGCCCCACCACAATCTCGATCGCGTCAGCGCGCCGGAGGTCGTCGGGGTTCATGCCGTAGCGGCTGGGAAGGTACTGGTAGACAAGCGTTTTCGAATGCCCCCGCTCTTCCTCGGTCATGCCCCCGTCGCCGGTGGTGGTAGAGGTTCCGGCCGCCGTCGCGCCGCGCCCCAGCGCCTCTTTGGCGGGGCCTGAGAGCGCGCCGAAGCTCATGCCCGCGATGGTGACGGGAATATCGAGGTGGATCGGCTTCTTGGCGTGCCGCGTGCCGAGCCACACGTCGGTGGCGCATTTCTCACGGTAGCCTTCCAGCGGATAGCGGCTGATCGAGGCGCCGAGGAACAGGAGGTCGTCGAAATGCGGCAGGTGGCGTTTGGTCCCCCCGCCCCGGATGTCGTAGATGCCCGACGCGGCCGCGCGGCGGATCTCGGCGTTCACGGCGGGCGTGAAGGTGGCCGAAAAGCGGGGGGGCGTGCGCGGAAGGTCGGTCATTCAATAGGCCCCGGCATTGTCGATGTTGAAGTTGTAGAGCTTGCGGGCCGAGCCGTAGCGGCGGAACTCTTCCGGCTTCGCCTTGCCGTCCGCCTCGCCCCGGCGGAGCAGGTCTTCAAGAATTGCGAGGTGCTCGGGGCGCATCTCCTTCTCGATGCAGTCTGCGCCGAGGCTTTTCACCTCGCCCCGCACGAAAAGCCGCGCCTCGTAGAGGCTATCGCCCAGCGCCTCGCCCGCGTCGCCGAGGACGACGAGATTGCCGGACTGCGCCATGAAGGCTGACATGTGGCCGATGCGGCCGTGCACGACGATGTCGATCCCCTTCATCGAGATGCCGCAGCGGCTGGAGGCATTGCCCTTGATGACCAGCAGCCCGCCGCGCCCGGTGGCGCCCGCGTACTGGCTGGCGTCGCCATCGACGATGACGGTCCCGCTCATCATGTTCTCGGCCACGCCCGGCCCGGCCGAACCCCTGATGCGGATCGTCGCCTGCTTGTTCATTCCCGCGCAGTAATAGCCGGTGGACCCCCGGACGGTGATCTCGACCGGCGCATCCATTCCGGCCGCGATGGCATGGGCGCCCTTCGGGTTCACGATATCCCAGGCGGTCAGGTTGGTGCCGCCCTTCAGGGAATGAAGCGCGGCATTCAGGTTGCGGAGGCCATCCGCGGCAAGGTCGTAGGTCTGCATGCGCTCAACGTTCCCAGAAGTAGACGGTGGCGGGCTCGGGCTCCCATACCCGGGCGGTCTCGATCCCCGGCAGGCTGACCAGCGCGCGGTACTCGGACCCGAAGGCGACATAGGCATCGGTCTCGGCCATCACGGCGGGCTTGCAGGCAATGGGGTCGCGCACCACGCCGAAGCCGTTCTTCGTGCCGACAACGAAGGTGAAGAACCCGTCGAGGTCGGTCAGCGTCGCCTCCATTGCATTGCCGAGCGTTTCGCCCTCTTCGAGCTTGTGGCTGAGGAAAGCGGCGGCGACCTCGGTGTCGTTCTCGGTCTCGAAGGTCATGCCCGCCCGGATCAGCTCGCGCCGGACCGCGTTGTGGTTGGAGAGCGAGCCGTTATGGACAAGGCACTGGTCGGAGCCGGTCGAGAAGGGATGCGCGCCCATCGTAGTGACGGCGCTTTCGGTCGCCATGCGGGTATGACCGATGCCGTGGGTCCCGCGCATTCCGGCGATGCCGAAGCGGCGGGCCACGTCTTTCGGCAGGCCCACTTCCTTGAAGATCTCGATGCTGTCGCCCGAACTCATCACCTTCAGCCCGGGCCGCAAATGGGCGAGCGCACTGCGCGCCGCGCTAAGCTGGCCGAGCGGCACTTCGATGACCGCATGGGTATCCTTCCGGAGCATCGCGACAGGCTGGCCGATCGCGTCCTTCAGCTCCTGGTCGAGGTCGCGGAAGTCCGCTTCGGGCTTCGGCGACTGCACGGTGATCTTGCCCAGACCGTCGCGGGCGCCGGAATAGATCGCGATCCCGGCCGAATCCGGCCCCCTGTCGGACATGGTGATCAGCATCTCGGTCAGCATCCTGCCGAGCGCGGATTCAAGCGCCTTGTCCTTCAGAAACAGTCCGACGATGCCGCACATGGACTCGATCCTCTCCTGGCAACGCGCCAACGCTAGCACCGCGCCGGATGGGGATCAACTCAGATGAAACTTTGTTTACCCAGCGGGAACCCCCGACCGGCCCCGGGGCCGCATCAGCCCTGCGGATAAGCGATGACCGACAGATAGCGCGCCGGCAGCTTGACCAGCACTTCCGGGCCGTGCGGCGCGTCGGCGTCGAAGAACAGGCTGTCGCCCGGCTTCAGTGCATAGGTCCGCTCACCGTGGCGGTAATCGACCTCGCCTTCCAGCATGAAAAGCAGTTCCAGACCGTCATGCTGGAAGGTCGGAAAGACATCGCTCTCGCCAGTCAGCGTGATCAGGTAGGGCTCGACCACCACGCCCGAGGCGTTCGAGCCGATATGGCCGAGCAAGTGGTACTGGTGCCCCGCCCTGGTACCGCGCCGCTCGATCTCGACATGCTCGCCCGCCTTCACATGCTGCGCGTCGCGGCGTTCCTCGTAGCTGCGGAAAAAGGCGGTGACGGGAACCGAGAAGGCGTGCGAAAGGACCTGCAGCGAGGTGAGCGAGGGCGAGGTGTTGCCGTTCTCGATCTTCGACAGCATCCCGATCGACAGACCGGTCACGCCCGCGAGGTCGGCGACGGTCATGCCCTGCTGGCGGCGAAGGTTGCGGACCTCGCGGCCGATAGCGGTCTCGAGGTTCCTCTCGGCCACATCGCGCACCCGATGCGGGTCCTGGCTGAAGGCGGGCTTTCCGCGCGGCAGGGCAGCGGCGGGGTCGGGGTTCGGCATGGCGGGTTTCCTGTCAGGAAAATCTCCCGCCGCCGTGTTAAAGCCATTCGCCAGTCGGTTCAAGCTTTGCCCCTCGCCCGCCCGCTGCTATGCCCGCCGGGGCTGGCGCCCGTCGCGATCCGGTCCCCGCCTGGCCCCCGAAAGGCCCTCGCGCAGTGCCGCCTTCCCCTTGCGGCATATCCCTTGCACAGGCTAAAGCGGCGGAGACGGAGAGGTGGCCGAGCGGTCGAAGGCGCACGCCTGGAAAGTGTGTAGGCGGGAAACCGTCTCGAGGGTTCGAATCCCTCTCTCTCCGCCACCCACCCCCGCAATTGGTCTCCCCAGGCACAGCCCGCCGCTAACCGCCGGTAACAGCGGCCCTGTCCTGCCGTCATCCGGTTCCTCTCCTTCCAATCTCGCACCTGTTCCCGCCCTTTCCGGCCCTTCGCGCAGCCCGGTCTCTGGCTGCCAGGAGGGAGGTGGAGTTTGCGCATAACAGGGAGTTTCTTGCGTTTATCAGGACAAAACAGGCCAGAATCGCGAAGTCTGTGGGGCCATACGCCAGATAGTGCCGCAATTTCGGTGGGTTGGGATGCCAAAAGGCAGTTTCCTGTTTTGCCCCCGGAACAGGCGATGCAAGCGCGGTATCAGGTCCTGTTCAGTCCTGTTATCGGGGGACTTCCACAAAATAACAGGTGGCCGGCCATCG
>JBJXFU010000127.1:0-3787 GCA_046155885.1 Paracoccaceae bacterium | reverse complement strand
GCCGCGCTCTCCGCCTGCTCAGGCCGCCCTGACATCCGCCGCATTCTCCTCCGCCCGGCGGCGAATCCGGATCGGACCGAAGGCCTGGTCCTGCTCCATCTCGATCCCGCCGCCGCGGGCCATCTCCAAGCCCGCCACCAGCGTGCTGGCAAGGGCCGCACGGCGCTCGACCGGATCGAATGCGGGATCATCGGGCAGGAAATTCTGCAGGACTGCCCAGTCCGGCACCTCGCCCACCAGCCGCGTCAGGCGAATCAGGGCCTCCTGCACGCTCCACAGGCGGCGCGGCTTGGGGCGGTAGGGACGGAGCGCCACGGCACGCCGCCGCCCCGCGACATAGGCCTGCAACAGAGTCGGCAGATCGGCGGCGATGCCGGACCGGTCCTCGACCCGCAGGGCCTCCGGCATGCCGCGGAAAAACACGTCATGGCCGAGCCCGGGGCGGCGCCCGAGCCAGGCGGATGCGGCGCGGATGCGCTCCAGCTCGACCAGCCGGTCCGCCAGCGCCTCGGCCAGCGCCTCCGGATCGTCGCCCTCGCGTTCCTCCTCGGGAACGAGCAGGCGGGACTTGAGCCAGGCGAGCCAGGCGGCCATGACCAGCCATTCCGCCGCCAGCTCCAGCCGGACCGACCCGGCGCCCTCGTCGCGTACGCGCTCGATGACGGCGATGTACTGATCCACCAGCGCGACGATCGAAATCTTCGAGAAATCAACCTTCTGCGCCCGGGCGAGCTCGAGCAGCAGGTCGAGCGGACCCTCGAACCCCTCCAGCCGCAGATGCAGAGACGACTCGGCCATCACTTGCCCCCGTTCCCCGTCAGCATGAGGACCAGATCGAAGGCGGGCGCAACCACCTCCCGCAGGAACCAGCGCATCGGGTCATAGGCCGGCACGGCAGCGGGAAGCACGAACAATCCCAGAATGACGATCAGCAGCCCATAGCGTTCCAGCGAGGCGAGTGCCATCGCCGGCCCCCGGGGCAGGATGCCGACCAGGATGCGCCCCCCGTCCAGCGGCGGCAGCGGAAACAGGTTGAACAGCCCCAGCACCAGATTGGCCAGGATGATCAGCCCGATGGCCCGCAGCGCGAACTGGGCGCCCTCGGGCGTCAGCACGCCCTGCCAGGCCGTCAGCACATGGATCAGGAGGCCCGCCAACAGGGCGAGGGCGAAGTTCATCGCCGGCCCGGCGGCCGCGACGATCACCATGTCCCAGCGCGGATTGCGCAATTGCCAGATATTCACCGGGACGGGCTTGGCCCAGCCGAAGACAGCTTCCACCCGGCCGATCGTGACGAGCTGCGAGACCACCAGGAATAGCGGCAGGGCGATGGTCCCCACGGGATCGACGTGTCGGAGGGGATTGAGGCTGACGCGCCCCAACCGCAGCGCCGTGTCGTCGCCGCGGGCGAGCGCGGCATAGCCATGCGCCGCCTCATGCAGGGTGATGGCCAGAATGGTCGCAAAGGCCGCGGCCAGCAGCTCGGGCAGCCAGTCGGGCATCAGGCGCTGGCCATCACCCTGGGCCTTGGCCGGCGGCCCTGTTCGGCAAGCTCCCGAGCACGCGCAAGCCGCCCGGCCGCGCGGTCCGTCAGCACCGGGCAGTCGGCCAGTAGCGCCGCGTTATCCTCGAACCGGCCGGTGCAATGGAGCACGACATCGCAGCCGGCACCGATCGCCGCGGCCGCCAGATCGTTCGACGGGCCGGTCAGGGCCTTCATCGCCAGATCGTCCGAAACCAGCACGCCATCGAATCCCAACTCCCCCCGGATCACCACCTCGATGATGCGCGGCGAGAGGGTCGCCGGGCGGTCGGGATCGAGCGCGGTGTAGAGGATATGGGCGGTCATCGCCCAGCCCGCCTGACCCGCCAGGACACGGAACGGGTGGAAATCGGCGGCCAGGGCGGCGCGGTCGGCTTCCACGCGAGGCAATTCGAGATGGCTGTCGGCGCGGGCGCGGCCATGGCCGGGGATGTGCTTGACCACCGATTGGACGCCCGCGGCATGGAGTCCCGCGATCCAACCGACCCCAAGCCGCGCAACCTCGGCCGGATCCGCGCTTAAGGCGCGATCGCCGATCACGCCATGGGCGCCCGGAAGCCGCAGATCGAGCACCGGCCCACAGGCCACGTCGAAGCCCGCCTCGGCGCAGACCGAGCCGAGAAGGGCCGCGTTCGCCTCCACCGCCGCGACAGGACCCTTTTCGAAGATCGCGGGTGGCGGGAAGACCGGCCAATGCGGCGGTCGCAGGCGCGCGACGCGCCCGCCTTCCTGATCCACCAGGATGGGAGCCGTCTCGCCGAGAACCTCACGCAGTTCGCCGGTGAGCGCGCGCAGTTGGACCGGCTCCTCGACATTGCGCGCGAAGAGGATCGCGCCCAGCGGTCGCCGCGCGCGGAACAGCGCGGCCTCTTCCGCCGTCAGCCGCAGCCCGGCGACGCCGAGGATGGCCGCGCGTGTCATGACGCAGCGCTCAGTTCGCGACGACCGTGCAGGCGGCCCCGCGGCCGCGGATCTGCTCGCAGAACTGGGTCGCCGCGGCACGATCCGCGAACCCACCGGTGCGCACGCGCCAGAGCGTCGCCTGGCCCTCGCGCTCGAAGCGGGCGATCACGGGCCGGCGATTGGCGAAGAGCTCGGGCATCCGGCGCGAGAGGCGATCGAACTCGGCCCGCGCGGCCTCCTCCGTGCCCAGAGCACCGAGCTGCACCTGCACCCGACCATTGGCCGCGGGCGCCGCGGGGCTTGTCGGCGCGGGCGGGGCGGCGGGAGTGACGGCCGCCTGCTGTGGCGCCGGAGTTGGTGCCGGCGTCGAGGGCGTCGCCGTCGGACGGGGTGCTGGCGGGGGCGCCACCTGCTGCCGCAGCGCTTCCAGGCGTGGCCCCTCGGCCTCCGGTGCAAGCCTCGCACCCGCCGCCGGTTGGGCCTGACCTGGCCGCCGGTCGAAGATCAACTCGTTCTGGTTCTGCACCCGCATCCCACCGGGATCGGCCGGGCGCACACGGAAGGGCCTTGGATCGGGCTCGATCACCGGCACGCCACCGCGCCCACCACGCGACAAGCCCCACATCACCACCATGGCCACCGCGACGATGGCAAGCAGCCCGCCGCCGAACAGCAGAAGCTTGCCCGTCAGTCCTCCGGCGCCAGAGTCCCGGCCAAGCCGGTACGACGGCACCGGCATATCGGTCGCACGCATCATTCATTCCCCCTGGCCAATGCCGCGAGCGACCCCCCGCTGGCGGCATGGTGACCGGCCCCCCGGCCGGCCCTGTCAGCGCATTTCCTCGACCGGGGTGACCCCCATCACCCGCAGCCCCGACCGGATCACCGACGCCGTCGCCGCCACCAGCGCCAGCCTGGCCCTGGTGGCCTCAGGCTCATCCGTGCGGATGAAGCGAAGCGTCGAATCATCTCGGCCGCGGTTCCACAATACATGGAAGTCGCTCGCCAAGTCATGGAGATAAAAGGCGATTCGATGAGGCTCGCGCGCAGTTGCGGCAGCCTCGACCGTGCGTGGCCAGGTCAGAATGCGCCGGATCAGGGCCATTTCGGCTGGATCGGCCAGGGATTCGAGCGGCGCCGCGGCCAGATCGGCCGGCGGCGGGTCCCCGGCCCCGCGCAACACGCTCCGGCAGCGGGCATGAGCGTATTGCACGTAGAAGACGGGATTCTCGCGCGACTGCTCGATCACCTTGTCGAGGTCGAATTCCATCTGCGCGTCCGATTTGCGCGTCAGCATGGTGAACCGTACCGCGTCGCGCCCGACCTCCTCGATCAGGTCGG
>JBJXFU010000111.1:0-20082 GCA_046155885.1 Paracoccaceae bacterium | reverse complement strand
TGCTGCCCCCGCGCGAGGTGCCGCGCCGCCGGCCGGGCACCGCGGCGGGGCGGATCGCGCTGCTGCACGCGGTCGCGCATATCGAGCTGAATGCCGTGGACCTGCACTGGGACATCCTCGCCCGCTTCGGCGATGTGCCCTTCCCCCCGGGCTTCGCGGACGACTGGGTGAAGGCGGCGGACGAAGAGGCGAAGCATTTCGGGCTGCTCGCCGACTGCCTCGAGGCGGCGGGCAGCCATTACGGCGCCCTGCCCGCCCATGCGGGAATGTGGCGCGCGGCCGAGGACACTGCGGGCGACCTCCTCGGCCGCCTCGCCGTGGTGCCGATGGTGCTCGAGGCGCGGGGGCTCGACGTCACCCCGGACATGATCGCGGTCTTCGCGGCGGCGGGCGCCGAAAGCGCGGTGGCGGCGCTGCGCACGATCTATTCCGAAGAGGTGGGCCATGTCGCCTATGGCGCCAAGTGGTTCCATTTCCTCTGCGGCCGGCACGACCTCGACCCGAGGGAAACCTTCCACAACCTGGTGCGCCGCTACTTCCACGGCGCCCTGAAGCCCCCCTTCAACGAGGAAAAGCGCGCCGAGGCGGGGATACCCCCGGACTTCTACTGGCCGCTCGCCCGCGAGGCGGAAGCCCGCAAGGCGGCCCAGGAGTGACGGTTTTCGGCGGGAACCCGCCAATCCGGGGCCGCGCATCAGGCAGTTAACGCCCTGATCGCCAAAACCTGTTGCCCTTGCCCGGGCTGGCTTGCTAGGCGGGCTGGAAGGGCCTGTCGGGGGATGGGGCCGCGCCTTCGGGCATGTCTCGGATTCTGCACGGGATACTTGGATTGACTGGACGCGCTTTCCACCGCCTGACCGCGGCGCTCGAACGGCACCTGCCGGAACAGCGGCTGTTTCTGAAATCCGATGACGCGACCCGCTTCGTGCGCCTGCGGCCCTGGACCCAGGCGCTGGCGCTCGGCGGATCGGGTCTGGTGCTCTTGTGGACCGCGCTCGTCACCGCGATCCTGATCTTCGACCATGTGGGGGCCGGCAGCGCCCGCGACCAGGCCCGCCGCGAACAGGAAGTCTACGAAGCCCGCCTCGACGCCCTGTCGCAGGAACGCGACCGCCGCGCCGCCGAGGTCATCGCCGCCGAAGAACGCTTCGCCAGCGCGCTGACGCAGGTTTCGGCGATGCAGTCGGCGCTCCTGGCTTCCGAAGAGCGGCGGAAGGAACTGGAAACCGGCATCGGCGTCATCCAGGCCTCGCTCCGCCGCGCCATGACCGACCGCGACCGCGCCCGCGCCGACCTGCAGGCAACGGCGCTGGCCGCCGCCGGGCAGTCCGCGGCACCCCTTGCCGACGAAATGTCGCCCGGCGACCTTTCCTCCACCGTCGACTTCCTGACCGCCGCGCTTTCCGCCACGGCGGGCGAACGCGACGCGAAGGTCAGGCTCGCCGCGCAGGCCAAGGCCGAAACCGACGAGATGGCCTACGAGATGCGCCTGGTCGAAGAACGGCATGACGAGATCTTCACGCGCCTCGAAGAGGCGGTGACAATTTCGATGGAGCCGCTCGACAAGATGTTCGCCTCGGTGGGCCTGAACCCCGACGACCTGATCGACCAGGTGCGGCGCGGCTATTCCGGCCAGGGCGGCCCCTTGATGCCGCTCCTGCCCGAGGGCCTGACGGCTCCGGACGGCGCGGCCGCACCGAGCGATGCCTCGGCCGACCGCGCCGCCGCGATCCTCGAAGGTCTCGACCGGATGAACCTCTACCGCATCGCGGTCGACAAGACGCCGCTCGCCTTGCCGCTGCGCACCGCCTTCCGCCACACCTCGGGCTTCGGCATCCGCTGGGGGCGCAAGCATGCGGGCGTCGACCTTGCGGGCAGCTACGGCTCGCCCGTCTATGCCACCGCCGACGGCGTGGTGACGCAGGCGGGCTGGGATGGCGGCTACGGCAAGCTGGTGACCGTCCGGCACGATTTCGGGCTCGAAACGCGCTTCGGGCACCTGTCGGGCATCAAGGTGAAGGTCGGCCAAAGGGTCTCGCGCGGGGACCGGATCGGTGATATGGGGAATACCGGCAACTCGACCGGGACCCATCTGCATTACGAGGTGCGGGTGAGCGGCGACCCGGTCAACCCGATGACCTTCATCAAGGCAGGCAGCAATGTTTTCTAAGAGCCGAATCAACGAGCCGGGCCCGAAGGCGCCTGAGACCGACCGCCCGAAACTGCCCGAACCGATGAGCACCCGTCCCGTGTCAGACTTCTCTCCCACCACCCCGAAATCCAAGCCCGCCGCGTCGATCCTGTCGGCCGATCTGGTGATCACCGGCAACCTCAAGACCACCGGCGACATCCAGGTCGAAGGCAGCGTCGAGGGCGACATCCGCGCGCATCTTTTGACCGTGGGCGAAAGCGCCACCATCCGGGGCGAGATCGTCGCCGACGACATCGTGGTCAACGGCCGCGTCGTGGGACGCGTGCGCGGCCTGAAGGTGCGGCTCACCTCGACCGCGCGGGTCGAGGGCGACATCATCCACAAGACCATCGCCATCGAGTCGGGCGCACATTTCGAAGGTTCGGTGCAGCGCGCCGAAGACCCCCTCGCCGGGGCCGAGCCGCGCGCCCTGCCGCCGATGGGCGGCGTCCTGCGCCCGGCCATCGGCGCATCGTCCGCCGCGTCGTCCGCCGCATC
Source organism: Paracoccaceae bacterium (assembly GCA_046155885.1). Taxonomy (GTDB): domain Bacteria; phylum Pseudomonadota; class Alphaproteobacteria; order Rhodobacterales; family Rhodobacteraceae; genus JAOADN01. The sequence goes on along the minus strand of JBJXFU010000111.1, from coordinate 17,393 downwards.
GAGCGCCGAGGCGGTCACCGGCTGAACGCCGGACCCAGGCCTGCCATTTCAGCGCAACGGGCGCCGGGCGGAAACCCGGCGCCCTGTGCTTTTTCCAAAGCGGAATGACCGTCGCCGGAACCGCCCCCGCTGCCCCTGGCAGGGCCCATCGGCCCTGCCACGTCACCCCGGTTCCCCTTCTCCCCCCGGTCGCCCCGCGACCGGGGATCGCCCGGCCGCCCAATCGGGCGGGCGATCCCCTCTGACATTGCGCGGGGAAGGCCATGTGGGACGGTTTCCGCATGAGCGGGGGCATCCTTCCACTGGAAGGCTGCCCTTTCCCGCTCAGCCCGGCGCCGGAGCAGAACGAAGGTCTCGTCAAACCCGCCGCCTTCTCCCGCCCCCCTCAGCCCGTCAGGCCAGCGCGCGCCGGTACAGGTGCCAGGTCGCGTGCCCGAAGACCGGCAGCGCGATGAACAGCCCCAGGAACATCGGCAGCATCGCCACGAAGAGCCCCGCCGCAATCGCCGCCGCCCAGACCGCCATCACTCCGGAGTTCCGCGCCACCACCGAAACCGAGATCGCCATCGCCGTCACCACATCGACCTCGCGGTCGAGGATATGGGGAAGGCCGGTCACGGTCGTGGCGAAGACCGCTCCGGCGAAGCCGGCGCCCACCGCCCCGCCGACAACCAGCATCAGCGGGCCGTTCCCGGCAAGCAGCAGGTCGGCCAGGCCCGCCTCGCCGGAAAACGCTCTGAGCCCCATGAACAGCGCGAAGATCGCGTGCGCGATGAACATCCAGAACAGGAACACCACCACGATCAGCGCCGCCGCCATCGGTGCCTGCCGGTCCTTCTGGCGGAAGACGACGCCCAGCACGCCCCCCCAGTCCAGCCGCCCGCCCGCCTCGATCCGCCGGCTCACCTCGTAAAGCCCGACCGCCGCGAAGGGCGCGATCAGCGGAAAGCCCACCGCCACCGGGGCAAGCCACCATTCCTGCCCGGCCGCCGCATAGACGAACCACAGGAGCATGCCCCCCGCGACATAGACGGCGCTGAAGAACAGCCCGAAAAGCGGCGCGCGCCGGAAATCCCGCAAACCCAGCCGCAGCGCGGCCCGAAGATCGGCCAGCGTCAGATCCTGCGGCACGGGCACGGGCGACGGCGGGGGCGACGGCGGGGGCGACGGGGGGAACGACGGCGGGGGCGACGCGGCCGGTGCCGTTTCGCTCATCTCTCCTCCTGACCGCGCGCGACCGGAAGGGTAAGCCTCTCCCCGCCTGCCGGGCAAGACCCTTCGCGCTATTCGACGTCCTCGACCTCGCCCCGGCCCTTGCCCGAGACGCCAAGCGCCAGCGTCGCCGCCATGAAGGCGTCAAGGTCGCCGTCGAGCACGCCTTGCGTGTCGGATGTCTCGTGCCCGGTGCGCAGGTCCTTCACCATCTGGTAGGGCTGCAGGACATAGGACCGGATCTGGTTCCCCCAGCCCGCGTCCCCCTTGTTGTCATGCGCCTCCTGAATCGCGGCGGTGCGCTTTTCCAGTTCCATCTGGTAAAGCCGCGACTTCAGCGCCTGCATCGCGATGTCGCGGTTCTGGTGCTGGGATTTCAGCGACGAGGTGGTGACGATCCCGGTCGGGAAGTGGGTGATCCGCACCGCCGAGTCGGTCTTGTTCACATGCTGCCCACCCGCGCCGCTGGCGCGGAAGGTGTCGATGCGGATGTCCTTGTCGTGGACCTCGATCTCGATGTTGTCGTCGATCACCGGATAGACCCAGACGGAACTGAAGGACGTATGCCGCCGCGCCGCCGAATCGTAGGGCGAGATGCGCACCAGCCGGTGCACGCCGCTTTCGGACTTCAGCCAGCCATAGGCGTTCTTGCCCATCACCTTGTAGCTGACCGACCGGATGCCCGCCTCTTCCCCCGCCGTCTCGGACTGCATCTCGACCGAGTAGCCCTTCTTCTCGGCCCAGCGCACATACATCCGCGCCAGCATCGCCGCCCAGTCGCAGCTTTCCGTGCCGCCGGCGCCCGCGTTGATCTCAAGGAACGTGTCGTTGCCGTCCGCCTCGCCGTTCAGCAGCGCCTCAAGCTCCTTCTCGGCCGCCAGCGCCCTCAGCACGCGCATCGCCGCCTCGGCCTCGGCCACCACACTTGCGTCGCCCTCGGCCTCGCCCAGCTCGATCAGCTCGACATTGTCCCGAAGGTCCCGCTCGATCCGCCGGTAGGTGGAAATCGCGTCGGTCAGCGCCTGCCGCTCGCGCATCATCTTCTGCGCCTTGGCCGGGTCCGACCAGATGTCGCCCGCCTCGATCATCGCCTCGATTTCCTCAAGCCGGTGCGGCGCGGTTTCCCAGTCCATGCGCTGGCCGATCAGCTTCAGCGACTTCGCCACCTCGTCGGCGATCGACTGCATTTCGGCGCGCATGGGATCCTCGGGGGTTTCGCGGAAGCGGAGATAGAGGGTCGGCGTGGTGGGTGCAAGCACGCAACCCACCGCCCGCCCGTTGGGTGCGTGCTTGCACCCACCACCTTGAACGGCGTCAATACAATCCGCCCGAACTCAGCGTCCCGAAATCCGCCTTCTTCGGGATGACCGCCGTCTCGCCGTCGACCGTGGTGACTGTGGTGCCGCCATCGTCGGTCTCGCCATAGGCGAACAGGGGCAGGTTCTGGCCCATGCCGAAGCCCCCGTCCACCATGAAGCCGATCCCGAACAACGGCTCGACCCCGTCGCGGAAGTACTCGGCCTGCACGAAGTCGCCCGAAATGTCGTCGGGCAGCCGTTCGCCGGTGAAGCGGTTGATGCTGATGAAATGCCCCCCCGGCGGCACCGTGAACTCGGTCCCGCCGTACTTCTTGATCGCCTCTTCCATGAAGGCCTGGAAGACCGGCACGCAGAGCGTGCCGCCGAAGGCGCCGGGGCCGAGCGTCCGGGGCTGGTCGAACCCCATGTAGCAGCCCGCCACGATGTTCGAGGTAAAGCCGATGAACCAGACGTCCTTGGCGTCGTTCGTCGTCCCGGTCTTGCCCGCCACCGGCACCGGCAGCCGCACCCCCGACCCCGAGCCCCGCAGGATCGCGCCCCGCATCATCGAGGTCAGCTGGTAGGCGGTAATCGCGTCCATGACCCGTTCGCGGTTGGACGAGATTTCCGGCGCCCGCCCCGGCGGCAGCGTCGCCTTGCCGCAATCGGGACATTCGCGCTGGTCATGGCGGTAGACGGTCTTGCCCCAGCGGTCCTGCACCCGGTCCACCAGCGTCGGCTCCACCCTTTCGCCGCCATTGGCGAACATCGCATAGGCCGCGACCATCTTGTAAAGCGTCGTCTCCTGTGCGCCGAGCGCATTGGCGAGGTAGGGCGCGAGATAGTCGTAGACCCCGAAGCGCTCGGCATAGCCCGCGACCGTCTCCATGCCGATTTCCTGCGCGATCCGCACCGTCATCAGGTTCCGGCTCTGCTCGATGCCCGTGCGCATCGGCGTCGGGCCGTAGAACTTGTTCGAGGCGTTCTTCGGCGTCCAAAGGCCCTGCGGCGTGTCCACCTCGATCGGCGCGTCGATGATGATGGTCGCCGGACTGAAGCCGCTGTCCAGCGCCGCGGCATAGACGAAGGGCTTGAACGACGACCCCGGCTGCCGCTGCGCCTGCGTCGCCCGGTTGAAGACCGAGGCCTGGTAGGAAAAGCCCCCCTGCATGGCCAGCACCCGGCCGGTCACCACGTCCATCGCCATGAACCCGCCCTGCACCTCGGGCACCTGGCGCAGCGACCAGCGCACGAAGTCGCCGGTCTTGTCGTCGGTGACGGCGCGCACCATCACCACGTCGCCCACCGCGACCAGGTCAGACACCCGCTTGGCCTGCCGCCCAAGCGAGCCGTCGGCGTTCTTCTTCCTGGCCCAGGTCACGTCCTTGGCAACGATCACGTCCTTTTCGGCATCGGCGGGCTCGCCTTCGATCCCCACCCGCGCATCCGCCTCACCGAGGCTCAGGACAACCGCCGCGTGCCAGCCCGCCACGTCGCGCGGCAGGTCCGCGACCCCCGCCAGCGCCGCCCGCCAGTCGGCTTCCGCTGCGAGCGCCTCGGCCGGGATGGTCTTGCCGGTACCGCGCCACACACCCTGATCGCGATCGTACTTCTCCAGCGCCGCCTGCAGGGACCGCGCAGCCAGGTCCTGGAGTTCGGGGTTGAAGGTCGCCCGGATGGTCAGCCCGCCCGAAAAGAACTCCTCCTCGCCGAAGCTCTTCGAAAGCTGCCGGCGGATTTCGTCGGTGAAGTAGTCGCGCGGCGGCAGGCTGTCGCGGAACGCCGGATAGTCGCCGTTCTGCACCGATTTCAGCGGCTTGGCCTTCTCCGCCTCATAACTCGTCTCTTCGATATAGCCGTTCTGCCACATCTCGCGCAGCACGTAGTTGCGCCGTTCGGTCAGCCGGTCCTTCGCCGTCACGGGGTCGTATTTCGACGGCGCCTGCGGCAGCGCCGCCAGCGTCGCGGCTTCGGCCAGGTCAAGCTCGTCCAGCGTCTTGTTGAAATAGGTCTGGGCGGCGGCGGTCACGCCGTAGCTGTTCTTGCCCAGAAAAATCTCGTTGAGGTAAAGCTCGAGGATCTTGTCCTTGCTCAGTGTCTCTTCCAGCCGCGTGGCCAGGATCAGTTCCTTGATCTTCCGCTCGCCGGTCTTGTCGCCGGACAGAAGGAAGTTTTTCATCACCTGCTGGGTGATGGTCGAGGCGCCGCGCAGGTCGCGCCCGCGCGATTCCACCGCCGTCAGCGCCGCCGCCATCATGCCGCGCAGATCGAACCCCTTGTGATGGTAAAAGTTCTTGTCCTCGGCCGAAACGAAGGCCTGCTTCACCATGTCGGGGATGTCCTCGATGGGCGTGAAGATGCGCCGCTCCTCGGCGAACTCGTCCATCAGCCGGCCTTCGCCCGAATAGACGCGGCTGATCGTCTTCGGCGCATACTGGGCAAGGCTTTCGTGGCTGGGCAGGTCGCGCGAATACATCCAGAAGATCGCGCCGACGATCAGCGCGGCAAAGAACATGCCCGTCACGAGGCCGCTGAAGATGGCGCCGAAGAAGGATGTGACGAACCGGATCACGCTGCGATACCCCCGGAGAACCCCGTATGCATAACGCGGCGGGGCGCGGGAATCAAAGCGAAGTGCCGTGAGCGCGCGGCCCGGGCGGCGCGCCGCCGCTACTGGCGCAAGAGCAGCGCCTCTTCCGCGTCCGCCACCGCCCAGGCCTGCAGCGCGGCAAGGATCGCCCCCTGCATTTTCGCCCGCCATTCGGGATCGACAAGCCTTTCGCGGTCCTTGGCCGACGACAGGAAGCCCACCTCCAGAAGCAGCGAGGGGATGTCGGCCGCCTTCAGCACCGAAAACGAAGCCCCCTGGATCGGATGGCGGTGCATCTTCAGCCCCGCCGCCCCGATCGCCTCCTTCAGCGCCAGCGCCAGCCGCCCGGCGCGCGGCTCGGTCTCGGTCCGGGCAAGGTCCATCAGCACCCCGGCGACCATGTCGTCATGCCCCGACAGGTCGATCCCGGCCAAAAGGTCCGTCCGGTCGTGGCGTTCGGCCAGCCGCTCGGACGCGGCATCGCTCGCCGCTTCGGCCAGCCGGTAGACGGTCGCGCCCGTCGCCTCGCCTTCCTCCAGGGCGTCGGCGTGAAGCGACAGGAAGACATCCGCGCCGGCGGCGCGCGCCAGGCTGATCCGGGTTTCCAGGGGCACGAACACATCCTCCTGCCGCGTCATCGTCACCCGCATGCCCTCGCGGCGAAGCACGTCCGACAACTCCCTGGCGAAAGTCAGGATGATCGCCGCCTCGGTCATCCCGTCCGCCTCGGCGCCGGGGTCGATGCCGCCGTGGCCGGGGTCGAGCACCACGACCAGCGGCGCCTCGCCGGTCTGGCGCCGCTTCGGGCCGGCGACCTGCGCCGCCGGCGGCAAGGCCCAGATGCCGCCCGAGGCGGCCGCGTCCCGGGCCGAGCGGGCCGCCGCCTCGGCGAAGCCCGCCGGGTCCGAGGGCGCAAGGCGGATGACCAGCTCCGCGCCGCCGTCCGCGCCCCGCCGTTCCTCGGCGCTGACCAGCCGGAACGGGCCGTCGAGTTCCGCCACCAGCCGCGACCACCCGGCGCGGAAGCCCCCCCAGGCGACCGCGCGCACCCGGTCGGAACGGTCGATCGCCGCAGGACGCGAAAGGCCGAAATCGACCTCGCGGAAGTCGATGACAAGGCGCGGCGGGCCGTCCAGCAGTCCGATCCGGTACGGCACCGGCTGGCTGAGCGCGAGCGCAAGCCTCACCCCGCCGCCCGCCTCGTCGGCGATGCCGGATGCCTCAGGGTCCAGCCGGGCGAGCGCGGAAAGGTCGGCCGCGGCGGCGGCGAAGGCCAGCCAGGCCAGCGCGAAGGCAGAAAACGCCACCCGCAGCGCCGCGCGCGCCGTGACGGCACCGCGCCGGACATCGTCTGGCTGTTCCAGACAAGGCGCGGACCGCGTCGCCGGCCCGCACCGCCACCCGGCCGGCCACGCCGGAACCGAAAGTTGACCCATCCGCCTCGCCCTGCCTCGTCCGCCTGCGCTTTTCCCGCAAGGATAGGCCCTGCCGGCCGCGCGGTCACCACGGGAATTCGGCCCGCCGGGGAACCGGTCCGGTTGCGGGGGGCAGGCGGCCGGGCGCGAAAGATGGAGCGGACCACGGGCAGCTCAGAGCACGTCTTCCCCCTGCCCCGCAACAGAGGGCGGCGCCCGGCCGCAGGGGGGGCGCGCCGGCGGCTTTGGTCGGCTCTTGATGGCGCCTCCGACCCTGCCGTCGTTCCCGCAGACCGGCGTTGCGGTGGCGCCCGCCCCCGAACGCAATCGGGCGGGCGGTCGGGCGCCGCCCGGGTGGCTCTCGCGGCTGTTCCGGGCAGGGGGGGCGGTGGGGGTGGAGGGGGAGCAAGAAGAAAGCAAAAGGCGTTAAGAAAGTGAAACGCTTTAACGTTAACTTAACCGAAAGCCATCCAATCGTATGGCACATTGCTGGCATAGTGCTGGGCGGTTGCTGGCCCCCTGCGAACGATGCGGAAGCCGGCGGTTAATGCAGCGTCCGCAAGGGCTTGGCGCACGTCCGGGCACCTCCCCACCCGGCCTCGCCCGCCCCCGCGCCGACCCGCTCTTCACCCCCCTCTCGCGGCTCCGTGATCCGATACCCCCTTCCCCGCCGCCCGCTTCCGTGGTCAATGGACGCGACCGTCCCGGCCCTTCCAGGGCCGCGGCCCCGCTTGGAAAGGACGCAAGGTGCGACCCCTCCTCCTCTGCCTCGGGCTCCTGCTCGCGACCCCCGCCCTGGCCTTCGACATCGCCAACATGACCGACGAGGAACGCGCGATCCTGCGCGAGGAAATCCGCGCCTATCTGATCGAGAACCCGGAAGTCCTGATGGACGCGGCCTCGGCGCTCGAGGCGCGCCAGTCCGCCGCGATGGCGAAAGCCGACGAGGAACTGGTGGCGGCCAACGCCGGGGAGCTTTTCAACGACGACTGGAGCTTCGTCGGCGGCAATCCCGAAGGCGGGCTGACGGTGGTGGAATTCATCGACTACCGCTGCGGCTACTGCCGCAAGTCGCATCCCGAGGTCCGCGAGCTTGTCCGCTCGGACGGCGACATCCGCTATGTTATCAAGGAGTTCCCGATCCTCGGCGAACAGTCGCTCCTGGCCTCGCGCTTCGCCCTCTCGGTACTCAGGAACGAGGGTCCGGACGCCTACGCCAAGGTCAACGCCGGCTTCTACGACGGCAGCTTCCGGGGCGAAATCGCCGAGACAACGCTCAAGGCCTGGGCGGGCGATCTGGGGTTGGACGCCGGCAAGGTGATGGCCGGGATGGCCGATCCCGAGGTGCAGCGGATCATCGACGACAACCACCGCCTGGCGCAGAAGCTGCAGATCGGCGGCACCCCCACCTTCGTCGTCGGCGGCGCGATGATCCGCGGCTACGTGCCCCTGGAACAGATGCGGGCCATTGCCGCGGACGAGCGCAAGGGCTGACGCTCACACGGCCGCTTGCTCATCCGCCTCTGCCGCCGCCTCGATCTCGGCCGCTTTCTTCTCTACCAGCCCGACGATGTGGTCGATCATCCTCTCGTTGCCCATCGTGTGGCTGGTCTTGCCGGCCAGATAGACCATCCCCTTGCCCGCGCCCCCGCCGGTGAAGCCAATATCGGTCATCAGCGCCTCGCCGGGGCCGTTCACCACACAGCCGATGATCGACAGCGACATCGAGGTGGTGATGTGCGCCAGCCGCTCTTCCAGCGCCGACACTGTCCTGATCACATCGAACCCCTGCCGCGCGCAGGAGGGGCAGGAGATGATCGTGACGCCCCGGTGCCGCAGCCCCAGCGACTTCAGGATCTCGAATCCGACCTTCACCTCTTCCACCGGATCGGCCGACAGCGACACCCGGATCGTGTCGCCGATCCCCATCCAGAGCAGGTTGCCAAGCCCGATGGCGGATTTCACCGTGCCGCTGACCAGCCCCCCCGCCTCGGTGATCCCCAGATGGATCGGCGCGTCCGTTGCCTCGGCCAGTTTCTGATAGGCGGCGGCGGCCAGGAAGACGTCGGACGCTTTGCAGGAGATCTTGAACGCGTGAAAGTCGTTGTCCTGCAACAGCCTGATATGGTCGAGCGCGCTTTCGACCATCGCCTCGGGGCGGGGCTCGCCGTATTTCTCCAGCAGGTGCTTTTCCAGGCTTCCGGCGTTCACCCCGATGCGGATCGAACAGCCGTGGTCCTTCGCGGCCTTCACCACCTCGCGCACGCGATCCGCCGACCCGATGTTGCCCGGGTTGATGCGCAGGCAGGCCGCCCCCGCCTCGGCCGCCTCGATGGCGCGTTTGTAGTGGAAATGGATTTCGGCGACGATCGGCACCGGGCTTTCGGCGACGATCTCCCTCAGCGCGCGGGTCGAGGCCTGATCCGGGGTCGAAATCCGGACGATATCGGCCCCGGCAACGGCACAGCGCTGCACCTGCTCGATGGTGGCGGCCACGTCGGTCGTCAGCGTATTGGTCATCGTCTGCACGCTGATCGGCGCATCGCCCCCGACCGCGACCCGGCCCACCATGATCTGGCGCGAGGTGCGGCGGTAGATGTTGCGCCAGGGGCGGACAGGATTGAGCGACATGGGGCACATCCGGGCGGGAGGACGGGGAACGCACCCTAAATAGGCGCCCTGGACCCGAAGGGCAACGCGGGGGCGCAGAGGGCGCACCCCGGGGTCAGGGCTGGGCGGGGGCCTCGAGCAACGGCAGCACCGGGGCGGGGTCGGCGGCAGCGACATCGACGAAGCGGGCAAGGTCCTCGTCGCGCGACAGATCGGCGAGCGAATACTTCGAGGTCAGCGCCTCGGGCGTGAGTGTCAGGTTCTTCGTCACCGACCCGCGTTCGCCCGCCGGCCCGTAGGTCTGGCCGTTCACCGCAAAATAAAGCGAGCCGGATTCCCCGACGCGCAGGGTCGGCGGCTCTTCGCCCCTCGGCAGCGCCCAGCGTTCGCCGGCGTCGAGGATCTTCTCGAAGAGCACGGTCCCATCCGCCGCCTGCACCCGGACCCAGGACGGGCGAACCGCCAGCAGCTCGACTTCCGGCGCATCGGCCGCGACGACCTGAACCGGCGTGGCGCCGAGCGGCGGCACCGAAAGCGAGGCGGTTGCGGCCGCGATCGCCGCGTCGGTTTCGGAGTCGGTCCCGAGTCCGGCCAGGGCACCGCCGGTATCCGGGTCGATGGCGGCGATCGGGCCGTCGCGCGCCACAAGCACCGGCGTATCGAGCGCCTGCGGTCGATAGAGCCGGTCGAGCGCGTCCGAGGAAGGTGGAGGCGCGGCTTCGCCGGCAACGCGCAGCGTGCCTTCCCCGCCGGTTTCCGCCTGCGCGGCCATCGCCGCGGCCGCCCGGTCGAGCGGATCAAGCTCGGCGATGACGCCCGGCGCCTGATCGACCGGCGACACCCGCACGCGCTGCAGTTCCTGCAGGACCGTCCAGCCGCCATAGCCGATGCCGGAAATCAGCACGACGAGAACCAGGATCGACCCGATGGCGCCCGGCTGGACCCCGGACAGGAACCTTTCGCCCTGCGGCACGAAGGGGGCGCGGGGATTGGCGAAGGGATCATCGCCTGCCTCGGCCCGGGACGCCGGTTTCGGACCCGAGGCGGCGGCCGACATGCCGTGAACGACGGTGAAGCCCGATTCCTCGCAGAAGCGGCGGAAGGCCCAGTCGGGGTCGAGGCCAAGGTAGCGCGCGTAGGACCGGACATAGCCCGCCACGAAGCCCGGCGTCTCGAAGGCCGAGACATCGGCATTCTCGATCGCCGCGATGTAACCCGCCTTGATCCGGAGTTCACGCTGCACGTCCAGAAGCGATTTCGACATCGTCGCGCGTTCACCGCGCATCACGTCGCCGAGCTTCAGTTCGTAATCATCGAATCCCTTGGGTTGGTCCGTACCGTCCGCTGAAGGGTGCCCCTTCCGCCCGACCATGCCACCAGCCCCTGATCCTCTGTCCCCAACGGACGGCGATTCGCGTTTATCTGCGCCGTCGTATTAGGGATTCTCTAGCACAGAGCAAGGTGCATTGCGACCCAAGATACCCCTAGGCCGATGCCTCGGCGCGATTCAGCGCGCACTGCGACCAGAGGTTGTCGAGCGCGCCTACAAGATGGTCGATATCGGCGGCGGAATGCACCGGCGAGGGCGTGAACCGCAGCCGTTCGGTGCCGCGCGGAACGGTCGGGAAGTTGATCGGCTGGACGTAGATGCCGAAGCGGGACAGCAACTGGTCCGAAAGCTCCTTGCAGTGCACGGGGTTGCCCACGTGGACGGGAACGATGTGGCTGCCGTGGTCGGTGATCGGCAGGCCCAGCGCCCTCAGCCGGGCCTTGACGATGCGCGCCTTGGTCTGGTGCAGATCGCTGAGCGCGCGGTCCGATTTCAGGTGCCGGACGCTCGCCACCGCACCCGCCGCCACCGCCGGCGGCAGCGAGGTGGTGAAGATGAACCCCGGCGCGTAAGAGCGGATCGCGTCGGCCATGCGGGCCGATGCGGCGATATAGCCGCCCATCACCCCGAAGGCCTTGGCGAGCGTGCCGTTGACGATGTCGATCCGCTGCGTCAGCCGGTCGCGTTCGGCCACGCCGCCGCCGCGCGGGCCATACATGCCCACGGCATGCACCTCGTCAAGGTAGGTCAGGGCGCCGAATTCTTCCGCAAGATCGCAGATCGCCGCGATGGGGCCGAAATCGCCGTCCATAGAATAGAGCGATTCGAAGGCGATGAGCTTCGGCGCGGCCGGGTCGTCGGCCTCCAGAAGCTGGCGCAGATGCGCCAGGTCGTTGTGGCGGAAGATGCGCTTCCCGCCGCCGCCGTGGCGGATGCCCTCGATCATCGAGGCGTGGTTCAGCGCGTCGGAATAGACGATCAGCCCGGGAAAGAGTTTCGGCAGGGTCGAGAGGGTGGCGTCATTGGCGATATAGGCCGAGGTAAAGACCAGCGCCGCTTCCTTGCCGTGCAGATCGGCGAGTTCGGCCTCGAGCGCCTTGTGCCAGACGGTGGTGCCCGAAATGTTCCGGGTGCCGCCCGACCCCGCCCCGCCCGCGTCGAGCGCTTCGTGCATGGCCGCGAGCACGGCCGGGTGCTGGCCCATCCCAAGGTAGTCGTTGCCGCACCAGACGGTGATTTCGGCCCGGGTTCCGTCGGGCCGGGTCCAGACCGCTTTCGGAAAGGCGCCGCGCCGGCGTTCGATGTCGATGAAGGTGCGGTAGCGCCCTTCCTCGTGAAGCCGCGCCAGCGCCCGGCCGAGAGCCGCATCGAAGTCCATTCCGTCGCCCCTTCCGCCGTGCCGCACCACCCGACACTAGCCGTCAGGGGCGGATCATGCCTTGATAGAAGTCAAGCCGCCCCGAAGCGAGGGGCCATTTTGTCGCTGGGCGGGCGGGCGCCGTCGGCCGGGCTGCCTTGCGGCGGCGCCGTCAGGCAAGATCGCACCGCGCGCGGTCGCCCATGCAGAACCGCCGCAGCACCGCAGGGTAAAGGTGGTGTTCGGCGGCAAGCACCCGCGCGGCAAGGGTTTCCTCCGTATCGCCCGGCAGGACCGCGACGCGGACCTGGCCCAGGATCGGGCCGGCGTCGAGCTCGGCGGTCACCTCATGCACGGTGCAGCCCGCCTCGGCATCGCCGGCCGCGAGCGCGCGGGCGTGGGTGTGCAGACCGGGGTATTTCGGCAGAAGCGAGGGGTGGATGTTGAGCGCCCGGCCCGCGAACCGGCGGACGAAATCAGGCGAAAGCACCCGCATGAAGCCCGCAAGGCAGAGGATATCGGCGCCCGCCGCTTCGATGCGGGACATGAGTTCCGCTTCGAACGCGGCGCGGTCGCGACCGTGCGTGTGGCGGTCGACGGCTGCAGTCGGTATGCCGAGCGCCGCGGCTTTCGCCAAACCCGCCGCGGCCGGATCACTGGAAACGACCAGCACGGGCCGCGCCGGGTGGTCGCCGGTCATGCTTTCCGCGAGCTTCACCATGTTCGAACCGCCACCCGAGATCAGGATGGCGACTCCGATCACGACAGCCGACCCCGGAAAAGCCCACCTTCACCCTCCACGACCTGCCCGAGCCGGACGAGCCGTTCCCCCATGCCGGTCCAGAGCCGCGTCAGTCGGTCGGCCCGCTCCGGCGCCACCGCCGCGACCAGCCCGATGCCGCAGTTGAAGGTGCGCAGCAACTCCCCGTCGGCCATCCCCGAAGCCGCGCGCAGCCAGCGGAAGACCGGCGGCAGCGTCCAGGCGGACAGGTCGATTTCGCAGGCGAGGCCCTCCGGAAGCATCCGCGGCGGGTTTTCCGCCAGCCCCCCGCCGGTGATGTGCGAAAGCCCGTGCACGCCGCCTTCGCGGATCGCGGCGAGCGCCTGGCGAACATAAAGGCGGGTGGGCGCGAGAAGCGCCGCCCCAAGCGTCCCGTCCGAGAAGGGCGAGGGGCTTTCCCAGCCGAGCCCGGCCACTTCCACCACCTTCCGGACGAAGGAAAAGCCGTTGGAATGCAGCCCGTCCGAGGCAAGGCCCAGAAGCACGTCGCCCTTCGCCACGCCCTTCGGCAGCTCGCCCCCCCGCTCCATCGCCCCGACCGCGAAGCCGGCAAGGTCGAAATCCCCGCCGTGATACATGCCCGGCATCTCGGCCGTCTCGCCGCCGACCAGCGCACAGCCGGCCTCGCGGCAGGCTGCGGCGATGCCTGTGACGATCCGCGCGCTCTGCCCGACATCCAGTTTTCCGGTCGCCAGATAGTCCAGGAAGAACAGCGGCTCGGCCCCCTGGCAGACAAGGTCGTTGACGCACATCGCCACCAGGTCGGTGCCGATGGTATCGACCAGACCGGTGTCGATGGCGATGCGCAGCTTGGTGCCGACGCCGTCGGTCGCCGCGACCAGGATCGGGTCGCGGTAGCCCGCCGCCTTCAGGTCGAAAAGCGCCCCGAAGCCGCCGAGGCCGCCCATCGTTCCCGGCCGGTCGGTGGATTTCGCGGCCGGCTTGATCCGCTCGACAAGCGCGTTGCCGGCGTCGATGTCGACGCCCGCCTTGGCATAGGTCAGCCCGTTTCCGCCCGCCATTCCGAACCGCTCCCCGCCCGTCGCGCGTCCGGTCCCGCATGCCGTTGGCGCCCGCACACCGCGTACTTCCGCCGCGTACGGGCGCCCGCATAGACGATCCCCGTCCCCGCCGCAACGTGCCTTGCCCGCCCGAAGGCCGCGCTGGAGCCGCCCGCCGCGCGCGCCCCGCGCTTGACCGCGGGGTGGGTTCTGCTAGGCAGGCTCCGTCGTCCGGACCGGCCGGGCCCGTAGCTCAATGGTCAGAGCAGGGCGCTCATAACGCCTTGGTTGGGGGTTCAAGTCCCTCCGGGCCTACCATCCCGTTAATCTTTGCGAAAACCCGCTATCCTAGGCTGGTGCGGCCGATCCCCGCAGGAAAGCCCGCCATGCCACCCGCCCCGATCCGCCAGGACGACGCCGCACAGCATGCGGGGGGCGACGCGCTGGCCCGCTGGCGCGCGCAGGAAACCGCGCCCCTGCCGGCGGACACCTCCGACCAGGCGCTGGCGATGGTCGAGGGCGCCGCCGAACGGGCGGTGCCTGTGGCGCTTCCCTCGGGCTGGTGGATCCTTCCGGTCGTGGCACTTTCCGGGGCGCTCTGGGCGCTGTTCGTCCTCGCGGTCTTCGGCTGAGCGCGGCGCCCAGCCGGCGCTTGGGCGCGGAGCGCGGACCAAGGGCGTTCACAAGGCGCGGGGGCCTATCGCGCCAGGACCATCTCCGCCTTCAGCCCGCCCAGAGTCTCGCTCTGCCCCAGCCGCAGCGATCCGCCGTGGCTGCGCGCGATGTCCGCGGTGATGGCAAGCCCCAGCCCGACGCCAGCCCCCGCCCCGAGCCCGCGCCCCGGCTCCAGCCGCACGAAGGGCCGCATCGCCTCGTCGCGCTTGTCTTTCGGAATGCCGGGCCCGTCGTCCTCGACCGTGATCCGCACCGACCGTTCCAGGACGGAAACGCCCACCGTCACCTGCGAGCCGTGACGCAGCGCGTTGCCGATCAGGTTCTCCAGCGCGCGGCGCACCGCATCGGGCCGGATCAGCGCCGTGCCCGCGCCCGCCACCTCGCCCAGCGCCACCGCGCTGCCGCCACGCGCGGCTTCCGCGACCGCCTCGCCGACCAGCCCCACGATGTCGGTGCCGACCGGCGGCACGTCCTGCCCCTCGGCGCGCGCGAAGTCGAGGAAGCCGTCGATCATCCGCTGCATGTCGTCGAGATCGCGCCGCATGGCGCGCACCTCCTCGTCGTCGGGCAAGAGCCCCAGGCTCAGCCGCAGCCGGGTCAGCGGCGTCCGCAGGTCGTGGCTCACCCCCGACAGCATCATCGTCCGCTGGTCGATGAAACGCTCGATGCGGGCGCGCATGTCCAGGAAGGCGCTGCCGGCGGCCCGCACCTCGGTCGCGCCGGCGATCCGGTAGGGAACCGACCGGCCCTTGCCGAATTCCTCGGCGGCGCGGGCCAGGCGGCGGATCGGGCGCAGCTGGTTGCGCAGGAACAGGATCGCCACACCGGTCATGACAAGCCCGGTCACCACCATCAGGACAAGGAGCTGGTGGGGGTTGGAGGCCGAGACACGGCGGCGGTCGAACCCGATCCCGAGCGGCCCGCCGGACGTGTCGAAAAGCACGCTCACCCGGCGGTTCGACGAAAGATCGACCGAAACAATGTCGGGAAACGCCACCCGCAGCGTGCCGATCACTTCCCGCCCCGACCGGTCGAAGACGGTGCGGCGGTCGCCGCCCCCGGCCGGTGGGGCGGCGGCGGGGAACGCCAGGTCCAGCCCCAGCGCCCGGGCCGGGCCCGCCGCGATCACGGCCGCATCATCCGGCGCCTTCTCAACAAGATCGCGGATGAATCTCACGTCCTGCACGATGCTCTGGGTCATCTGCCGGGTGACACCGTCGAAGTGGCGTTGCAGGAAAACGATGGACACTACAAGCTGGATGGCCACGATCGGAACGATCAGGATCAGCGCGGCGCGCCCGTAGATACCGCGGGGCAGAAGGCGTCTGAGCCAGGGGACATCCATGCCGGCAGCCTAACGGTGGCCCCGGAAGAGAGGAAGCGCCAGATGGACCGGGACGGCGGAGGGCGGGCGGCGGCACCCGGCCAGGCCAGGCGGCTGGCGGAGGGCCTGCGCGTGGTGCTGGCGCCCAACCCCTCGCCGCTGACCGGCGCGGGTACCAACACCTACCTCCTGGGCCAGGGCGCGGTCGCGGTGATCGACCCCGGCCCCGCATTACCTTCGCACCTGGACGCGATCCTGGGGGCGCTGGCGCCGGGGGAACGCATCGGCCATATCCTGGTGACCCACGCCCATCACGACCACAGCGGCCTCGCCCGCCCGCTGGCCGCCCGCAGCGGCGCGCCGGTCTGCAGCTTCGGCCGGCCCGATGGGGCCCGGACGCCGGCGATGGCCGCGCTCGCGGCGGCGGGGCTGGCCGGCGGCGAAGGCGTGGACGGGGATTTCGCGCCCGACGAACGGATCGCGGATGGCGACGAGGTGTCGGGCGACGGCTGGCGCCTGCGGGCGCTGCACACTCCGGGGCATCTCGGCGACCATCTGTGCCTTCTGTGGAAGGCCACGGCGTTCTCGGGCGATCACGTGATGGGCTGGTCCACCAGCCTCGTCGCGCCGCCCGACGGCGACATGGGGGCCTACATGACCTCGCTCGACCGGCTGGCCGCAGCGCGACCGGCGCGGCTATGGCCGGGACATGGGGAGCCGGTCGAGGATGCGCCCGCGCGCATTGCCGAACTCGCCCGCCACCGCAGGGGCCGCGAGGCACAGATACTCGCCGCGCTTGCCGATGCGCCGGGCATACCTGCCGATCTCGCCCGCCGCGTCTACCGCGACACCGCCCCCGCGCTCCTGCCCGCCGCCGAACTCAATGTTCTTGCGCATCTGATTGATCTGCTTGAAAGAAATCTGGTCTCCGCAGATCGGCGTCCGGGCCCGGGCGCAACCTTCCACAGGCGCTGACCCCGCCACGCCGCCCGCCGGTATTGCCACTTTACGCCCCCTTGGCCCCTTGCTATATGCCCCCCGGTGTTCCGGCGTAGCTCAGCGGTAGAGCAGTTGACTGTTAATCAATTGGTCGTAGGTTCGATCCCTACCGCCGGAGCCAATGAAATCAGACAGTAATGGAAAATCGGCTTGGACACGTAGGCGTACTAGTCTCTCCTTAGACTCATTTTCGCGGAACTGCGGGTCAGAGCGCGGCAACGCTGCCGGTTCGGCCCAACTTGCATTGGAAGACCCCGCCCACTCTCGCTATCCAGTTGCGGCAATGCCGTCAGCCCGACTGCCACGCACCCAGCCGCACAAAGAAAGAGCCCGACGAAGGGCTCTTGAGAGGCTTACGGCAATCGTCAGTTCAGCGTCTCGCACACAACGTCGATCACCTCATGCAGCTGCCGGGTGATTGTTGGGTTCTCCGCCACCCGGCCGGTGAGCGTGAAGGTGGCGGCGTTGAAAAGACGCCAGGGGGTTCGGCCGCCCCAGTCGTGGGGCGGTTCCTCATACGCCCTCAGCAAATCGCCGATGCGGGTCAGAACGGCACCGCCGCTCTCGCCGAGTGGCGCGGCCTCGGCACGGCATAAGGGATAGCGGTCCTCCCCTTGTGGAGACGAGTTCGAATTGGACTGACACCACCGCCACCTGCCCCGGCGAAGGGGTTCTCCCGATCCGACTGCGGCTCAACACTGATCTTTTTCAAGAGCGACGCGCGTGCCGCCCTGCCCCTCGCTCCGCATCCAGCCGAAAACGATGTCTGGAGTTGAACCTGGCGCGACAGAACCGGTCGAG
>JBJXFU010000134.1:0-21894 GCA_046155885.1 Paracoccaceae bacterium | reverse complement strand
GGGGCTGCGGGTGAAGTCTTAGGGAAAGAGGAATTCGGGCTGAACCTGCCCTGCTGATCGCGGCTGGGGAAGTGCCCGCGAATGGGTTCCAACCCCTTGCGGGCGCACGGGTAACGATTTCCGACGGGGCGTATCCCCTTGACACAAGTAAAACGATCCCCTAGATTGGGGGCATGGAAAAGAGCAAATCATCATCCCCTGACTTCAGCGTCCGCGAGTTCTTCAAGCGCTTCCCGGATGATGAGGCTTGCCTTGTCCACATCTTCAACGTCCGTTTCGGCGAAAAGCACCCCTGCCGCGCCTGCGGCGTTGTCAGCACCTTCCACCGCCTGACGAACCGGCGGGCATGGGCCTGCGCGGCCTGTGGCGATCACGTTTACCCGACCGCTGGAACCGTGTTTCAGGATACCCGCACCCCGCTCCAAGTCTGGTTCTATGCGATCTATCTCTTTGTCACGACGCGCCACGGCGTGAGCGGCAAGGAACTTCAGCGGCAACTGGGCGTGACCTACAAGACCGCATGGCGCATGGGCCACATGATCCGCGAGCAAATGGAAAAGTCGGACTTCGCCGGGCTTCTGTCCGGTCATGTGGAGGCTGACGAAACCTTTGTGGGTGGCAGGCGTCCGGGCAAGCGCGGGCGCGGGGCGGGTGGCAAGACGGTCGTCATGGGCATCAAGGAACGCGGCGGCCCGGTCGTCGCCACGGTCGTTCCGAACGCGAAGACCGAAAGCCTCCGGGCTGTAGTGAATGAACATGTGGCCCCCGGGACCTACGTCTCGACCGACGAATGGGCTGCCTACGGTTTACTGAAGGGAGATGGTTTCGGCCACGGTGCCGTGAAGCACTCGGCCAAAGAGTGGCAGCGCCTCGACGCCGTCGCCGGTGAGTGGGTCAGCACGAACGGGATCGAAAGCTTCTGGCGTCTGTTCAAGGTGTCGGTCCGATCGACGCACGTCAGCGTGTCGGAGGAGCACATGCCCAAGTATCTGGGCGACTTCACTTTCCGGTCGAACCATCGTCAGGAAGTGAACCGGATGTTTGATCGTCTGATCGCCCAGTTCTGATGACTTTGGCGGCCAAGTGGTCAAAGTCGGCCCTATCAATGGGGCCGGCCCCCCGTGCCTCTTCCTGTGCTACGAAGTCGGCCAACCTGTCACTCTTGATTGCGTCCATGAGAGTTTTCATGACGACACCCTAGACCAAAAAGGCAGGAACGCCTATAGTCAGCACGACACCGGCTAAGGCTCGCGCCCCGCCGGTGCCGCTCTTACCCCTTGTGGAAGGGGGCAGGTAGGGTTGGCCCCGTCAGGGGCTTACCGGTAACAACCGGGTGGTTTTCCAGGCCACGCTTTACCTCCTTTCTACCGGGGTTCTGACGCATCGTCGCTGTGGTAGGTAGTCGATACGTCGCTCGATTCAGGCGGACCCTGATCCTCAACAAGGTCAGGGTCCGTTTGTTTGCCTCCGTCGCCGATCCTCGGGGCCTTGGCCGACGGATACCATTCAGCAAGCCCAAATGCCCCTTCTGCTCCGCCCGGCACCTTTCTGAACGCGGCAACGTTCTTGGCCAGCGAAATGCGCAGCGCTCGCTTCGAGTTGTCATCATTCTTGGTCTCAAAATGGAACCCGCCGCTTTGCAGCGCCGCAAAAATCTCGTTGACCGTAGCCGCCCCCATGCCGCCGGCCTTAGGATCGCCGCGCATCTTCAGGAACTCTTTGACCGCGCTGGCAAGGGGGACGCCAAAGAACTGGTCGCGCCGCAGCTGCGACACGTCAAGCGACCGTTCCACCTCGGTCACCTGATACAGTGGCGGCACACCCGCGTAACCGCAGAGCACGTTCACCATCTTTTTGCGGGCCGCGATGTCGGCCTCATCATCCGCGATATCCCTCTGCATCCGCCGAATGGCGGGCCCAAATTCATCGGAGGGCGACATGGGTTCTGCTCCTGATCTGACGGCACTTATGCGACATGTGGTAGGTGTCGATTGCAATGTCGCATAGATAATCCGCCATATCAAGAGGGGCGCGGAAAAGCTGCTGCACAAGTCTTCCGCCAGACGCAAGTCCGGCCTTCAACCGTTGGCAAACCCTTTCAACGTCAGAATTTATGTCCGCCAAATATATGATACTATTAACAAAAAAGACTGTCGAGTTTTGCAAAGGTTTGCCAACGGATGAAGGCCGGGCGAAACGGTGGCGGAAGGGCCGCTGTGTTTTTGGTTCGTTCTGGATCCAGCAATCTTCGAATCACTTGCTTCAGGGGGATACATCCCTAACGTTAAAGCGCATTGCATCCGACCAGAATCGCCTCCTCCTTCCCTCCCCCCGCACCAGAGGGCGGCGCCCGACCGCAGGGGGGCGCACCGACGGCTTTGATCCGCGCTTTATGGCGCCTCCAACCCTGCCGGTGTTCCCGCAGACCAACGATGCGGCGGCGCCCGCCCACGAACGCAACCGGCGGGCGGTCGGGCGCCGCCCGGGCCGCTTCGCGGCTGTTCCGGGCGAGGGGGCGGTGGGGGCGGGGCAGGAAGAATGCAAAACGCTGAACCTATTGTAGCGGCGGGTCGGGGAGCCGGAGTCGGGGCAAGCCCCGACCTACGCGGCGTCGTCCTTCAGCAGGAGCAGGAGGGCGAGCGCGGTGAGCGCCACCCCCACCAGGACCCGCGGCCCCGGGGCGCCCTGACCGAGGGACATGTCCCAGAGGATCACGAAGGCCGGCACGAGGTAGGTATAGGCCATGACCTTGGCCGAAGGGAGCCGCAGGGTGGCATACTGCAAAAGGATCAGGGTGAAGGCGCTGGTGACGATGGCGAGGTAGGCGATGATCGCCCAGGCCCAGGCGGGAAGCGCTGCCCAGGGCACCGAGGCGATCTGCCCGCCGCCGGCGAGGGACATCACCAGGAACCCGCCGAGGAAGGTGCCGACCGGAAAGACCAGCGGGCTTTCGCCGCGGTTCAGGCGTCGGACGAGCGGGGTGTAGAGCGCATGCGCGATGCAGCCGAAGAAGAAGATCGCCTCGCCCCGCCCGACATCGAAGCTGAGGAGCGCCGAAAGATCGCCCCGGAAGATCACCCAGAGCGCCCCCGCCCCACCAAGGGCGAGTGCCGCGAGCATGCGCAGGGTCAGCCGCTGGCCGAGCAGAAGCCGCCCGAAGCCGGCCGACATCAGGGGGGTGAGGGTGAAGACGGCGGCGGTGGAGACCGGGGGCGCGGTCTTCAGCCCTTCGAACATCAGGATGAAGTAGACCGAAAAGACGCCGCCGAGGACCGCGTAGCGCCAGGGGGCGCGCCAGGACCGGAGGGGCAGCCCGACGGTCGCGGCGGCAAGCGCGGCGACGGCGGCGGCCGCGATCAGGAAGCGCGCGGCGGTCAGCGCCAGCGGCGGGACGGTGTTCGCCACAAGCGCGCCGAGCGCGAAGGACCCTGCCACGAGCGCGGCGAACAGAAGCATCGCCGCGTGGCCGCCCAGGGGTCCGGAAAGGGGTTCGCGCACCGCCGGCGCCTAGATCGCCGTGCAGTGCCTGGCGTCTTCCTTCAGCGCCGCGAGCGCCGCCTGGATTTTCGGCGTCCGGTGCAGGTCGACATGGGTGACCAGCCAGAGCGGCACCGTCCAGTCTTCGCGGGGCGGCATCACCTCGACCAGTTCGGGCCGGGTGCGGGCGATGAAGGGGGGAAGGAAACCCAGCCCCGCGCCCGCCGTGACCGCATCGAAATGGGCATTTTCGTCGTTGGTGCGGAAGGTATAGCGTTCCGCCGGGACATGCGCCGCCATCCAGCGGAGGAAGGGTGCACGGTCTTCGGCCGAGACACGCCCGACGAACCGGTGCGCGGCGAGCGCTTCGTCGTCGGCGGGCACGCCGTGCGCGTCGAGATAGGCGGGCATGCCGTAAAGCGCGACGGGCATGCGCACGAAGGGCTGCACGACGTTGTCGGGTTCCTGCGGCCGGGCGCCGGCGCGGATGGCGATATGCGCTTCGCCGTATTCGAGGCGGAAGATGCGGATTTCCGAGACGTAGCGGATGGAAAGCGCGGGATGGGCGGCCTGCAGGCGCACCAGTGTCGGGGTCACCAGAGGCGACATGCCGGGAAGCGCGGTGACGATCAGGTCGCCGCTGATATCGGACCCCACGCCCTGGATTTTCGCGGCGAGCTGGCCGAGCTGGTCTTCGGTCACCTGGGCCACCTTCATCAGCTCGCGCCCCGCCTCGGTGGGCGTGTAGCCGCGCGGGTGGCGCTGGAAGAGCTTGGCGCCGAGCCGCGTTTCCAAGGCGTCGACGTGGCGGATGACGGTGGCGTGGTGCACGCCCAGCACCTCCGCCGCGCCGCTGACGGTACCGAGGCGGGCCACCTGATAGGCGGTGCGCACTTCGTCCCAGTTGTCGAAATCCATGCCCGCGCCTCCTCGTGACAGGCGAGTGTGCATTTTCGCGCGATGGGTGCAAGGATGTGTTCCGGCGGTGCTTTCGGCGAGCCATCGGGCGCCGGATGCGGCCTGTCGGAGACGCGGCGACGCCGGGCTGAGCGGGACAAGGCAGCCCTCTGGCGGAGGGATGCCGCCGCTCGTGCGGGAATGCCTCCGCCAGACCGCTTCAGACCGCGATCGGGTAGGGAAGCGCCCGGCCCAGGGGCAGGCAGGCGCTGCCCGAGACGCGCGGCGTCCCGGGCGGCCAGTGGCACCGTTGCGCGGTTGGCAGGGTCACCGACCCCTGCCGATGGGGACCGCGCGGAGTTCGGTGAAAGCTCGTTCTTTCCCAAGGAACGCGGCGCAGGGCCGGGCACGGGGCCGGACCCCCGGCCGCCGAAGCTTGACTTAGCCACCGCATCGGCCTAAAGCCCGCCGCGATTTCCCGGAGGTCAGTCGGCTTCCGGTCCTTTTGCCTTCGGGCGGGACCCTCATCCGTCAGCGCGGTGCGCCCACGGGTGTCGTTGGCCATTCCGGCCCCCCGCACGGTCAGGCGCGCAGGCCCGCCGGCCCCATATCCGGCGGGAAACGGAACGGTCGGAGGGCCAGAGGGCCATGTTCGAGAACCTGTCGGAACGTCTGGGCGGCGTCTTTGGCCGCCTGACCAAGCAGGGCGCGCTGACTGAGGCCGATGTGGCCCAGGCGCTGCGCGAGGTGCGCGTGGCGCTGATCGAGGCCGATGTTTCGCTGCCGGTGGCGCGCGATTTCGTAAAGCGGGTGCAGGACGGCGCGGCGGGCCAGGCGGTGACGCGGTCGGTGACGCCGGGCCAGCAGGTGGTGAAGATCGTCCATGACGAGCTGGTCCGCGTGCTGGCGGGCGACGGCGCGCCCGAGGCGATGAAGATCGACAGCCCGCCCGCGCCGATGCTGATGGTGGGGCTGCAGGGGTCGGGCAAAACGACGACGACGGCGAAGCTGGCAAAGCGGCTGACCGAGCGGGACGGCAAGCGGGTGCTGATGGCCAGCCTCGACACCAACCGCCCGGCGGCGATGGAGCAGCTGGCGATCCTCGGCGCGCAGGTGGGCGTCGATACGCTGCCGATCGTGAAGGGCGAGACGGCGGTGCAGATCGCCAAGCGCGCCCGGACGCAGGCGACGATGGGCGGCTACGATGTCTATCTGCTCGACACCGCCGGGCGGCTGCATATCGACGAAGCGCTGATGGCCGAGGTGCAGGCGGTGCGCGACGCGGTATCCCCGCGCGAGACGCTTCTGGTGGTGGACGGGCTGACCGGGCAGGACGCGGTGAACGTCGCCACCGAGTTCGAGGCCAAGGTCGGCATTTCCGGTGTGATCCTGACGCGGATGGACGGCGACGGGCGCGGCGGCGCGGCCCTGTCGATGCGCGCCGTCACCGGCAAGCCGATCCGCTTCGTGGGCCTGGGCGAGAAGCTGGACGCGCTCGACACCTTCGACGCGGAACGCGTGGCGGGCCGCATCCTGGGTATGGGCGACATCGTCGCGCTGGTCGAGAAGGCGCGCGAAAGCTTCGAGGCCGAACAGGCCGAGCGGATGGCGCGGCGCTTTGCCAAGGGTCTGTTCAACATGAACGACCTGAAGATGCAGCTGGAGCAGATGCTCAAGATGGGCGGCATGCAGAGCGTGATGGGCATGATGCCGGGGATGGGGAAGATGGCGAAGCAGGCCGAGGAGGCGGGCTTCGACGACCGGTTCCTGAAGCGGCAGATCGCGCTGATCCAGTCGATGACGAAGAAGGAACGCGCCAACCCCGACATGCTGCAGGCCAGCCGCAAACGGCGGATCGCGGCGGGCGCGGGGCTGGAGGTGAGCGAGCTGAACAAGCTTCTCAAGCAGCACCGCCAGATGTCCGACCTGATGAAGCGGATGGGCAAGGGCGGGATGATGAAGCAGGCGATCAAGGCGATGTTCGGCAAGGGGGGCGGCATGCCCGACTTGGGCAGCATGGACCCCGCGAAGATGGACCCCGCAGCGATGCAGGCGGCGGCGAAGGAGCTGGGCAAGGGATTGCCCGGGGGCCTGCCGGGCGGGCTTGGCGGGATGGGCGGGCTTGGCGGGCTGAAGTTGCCGGGCGGGTTGTCGGGGCTTGGCGGGTTCGGGAAGAAGAAATGATGCGCGCGCGTTCCGGAATGGCGGCGGCGGCACGGCGGGGACCGGCATGAGCTTCCCCTTGTCCGGCACCCCTGTCCTGACCACCGCCCGCATGGTCCTGCGCGCGCCGCGTGCGGGGGACTTCCCGCCGTGGGCGGACTTCGCGGGGTCGGAACGTGCGCGTCACATCGGCGGGCCGATGACCCGCGCGCTGGCCTGGCGGGCGATGTGCCATCTGACCGGGCACTGGGTGCACCGCGGGTTCGGGATGTTCATCTTTTCGGAGACGTCGGCCCCAGACCGGCCGCTCGGCATGGCGGGCCCGTGGTTCCCCGAGGGCTGGCCCGAGCACGAGATCGGCTGGTCGGTCTGGGACCCTGCCGCCGAGGGCAGAGGCTATGCCTTCGAGGCGGCCTGTGCGGCGCGGGACTGGGCCGGGCGCGTGCTCGGCTGGGTCGGCGCGGTGAGCTATATTGACCGGGGCAACGCGCGGTCGCAGGCGCTGGCCCGCCGGATGGGAGCCGAGCGCGACGCGGGCGGGGCGGTTCCGGATTTCGGCGAGCCCGACGACTCGACCGAGGTCTGGCGGCATCCGGCATTTGGGGGATCGGCCGGGGTGGCGGGGAAGCCGGCATGACACATCCCTGGGAGTCGCCCCTGGAGGGGCCGTGCGAGGCGCTGGCGGCGTCGGTGCGGGCCGTCGTGCCGGTGCTTGAAACCGACCGGCTGCGACTGCGGGCGCCGCAGGTGACGGATTTCGGGGCCTATGCCGCGATCTTCATGTCGGAGCGCGCGGTGTACATGGACGGCCCTTATGACCGCGAGGGTGCCTGGGCCGATTTCACCCAGGCGGCCGCCGGCTGGGTCCTGCGCGGACTGGGGCTTTGGACGATGGAACGGCGGAGCGACGGGGCTATCGTCGGCTTCGGCTACTTCTGGCAAGAGTTCGGGGATCCGGAGCCGGAACTGGGCTGGGCGCTGAGCGCCGGGGCCGAGGGCCAAGGCTACGCCAGCGAAGCGGCGCACGCAATGCGGGCTCATGCCTTCGCGCAACTGGGCGAGGGCCGCGTCGTCAGCTACATCGACGCCGGCAACCTGGGGTCGGTGCGGATCGCGGAGCGCCTGGGCGCGCGCCGTGACCCGGAACTCGAAGCCCTGATCGGCGATCCCGGGCTGACGGTCTGGCGGCACGGTGCCGCAGGCGGGCGCGGAGCGGACGGTGCGATGCGGGGGAAGCGGACATGACCGACATGGCGGCCCGCGCGGCCGAGCTTCTGCGCGAGCACCGCGCCTCGATCGACCGGCTCGACGCGATCCTTGTCTATACGCTGGCCGAGCGGTTCAAGGAAACGCAGGCGGTGGGGCGGCTGAAGGCCGAGCACGGCCTGCCGCCTTCGGACCCGCTGCGCGAGGCGACGCAGATGGCGCGGCTCGAAGCGCTTGCCAGGGAAGCCGACCTCGATCCGGGGCTGGCCACGAAATTCCTGACCTTCATCATCTCGGAGGTCATCCGTCACCACGAGAAACTGCAACGATGATGGGTGCGAGCACGCATCCTACCAACGCCATATCCAAGGAGAAACCGACATGGCCATGAAAATCCGTCTCGCCCGCGGCGGTTCCAACAAGCGCCCGTTCTATTCCATCGTCGCCGCCGACAGCCGGATGCCGCGCGACGGCCGCTTCATCGAGAAGCTCGGCACCTACAACCCGCTTCTGCCGAAGGACAGCGAGGACCGGGTGAAGATGGACATCGAGCGGGTGAACCACTGGTTGGGCCTTGGCGCGCAGCCGACCGACCGGATCGCGCGGATGCTGGAAGCCGCCGGGGCGCGGCCGAAGGCGGAGCGGAACAACCCCAAGCGGGCAGTGCCGGGCGACAAGGCGACGAAGCGCGCCGACGAGCGGGCGAAGAAGGCCGCCGCCCCTGCACCCGAGGCCGTGGCGGCGCCCGAGGCAGCCCCCGTCGAAGCAGCCCCTGCCGAAGCAGCGCCCGCCGAAGCAGTCTCGGAGTGATCCGGGGCTGAGGACATGGCAGGCTACTATATCGGCGTCGCCCACCGCGCGCAGGTGGCACATGCCGCGCAGGAGGGGTTCGTGGCCTTCAGCCACGGCCGCGAATCCGCCGTGCAGCGGCTGAACCCCGGCGACCGCGTGATCTTCTACGCGCCGAAGTCGGAATTCGACGGCGAGCCGGTGCAGGCCTTCGTCGCCCATGCCACGGTGACGGGCGAAGCGCCCTGTCAGCGGGCGTTCATGGGGGCCGAGGGCCTTTCCTGGGCGCGGGACGCGGTGTTCGACCCGGTGGGAGAGGTGGGCGTGCGGCCGCTGATCGACGAGCTTGGCTTCGTCAAGGACAAGGCGCACTGGGGCATGGCGTTCCGCCAGGGCGGCTTCAAGATCAGCCGCGAGGACTATGAGCGGATCGCCCGCGCCATGCTGGGGCGCGAGCCATGACGAAGCCGGACCCCGCCACCGCCCACCGCATCTGCGTGGGGGCCATCGCCGGTGCCTTCGGCGTGAAGGGCGAGGTCCGTCTGAAAAGCTTCTGCGCCGATCCGGCGGCGATCGCCGCGTATGCGCCCTTGTACACCGAAGATGGCGGGCGGCCCTTCACCGTCCGCATCACCCGCGCCATTCCGGGCGGCCTGGCCGCGCGGCTGGGCGGGGTGGGCACGAAGGAAGAGGCCGACGCCCTGCGCGGCGTGTCGCTTTACGCCGACCGCGACCGGCTGCCGTCCTTGCCCGACGACGAATTCTATCACGCCGACCTGATCGGGCTGACCGTGCTCGATACCGGCGGGGCGACGCTGGGCCGGGTTCTGGCCGTCCACAACCACGGCGCCGGAGACATTTTGGAAGTGATGCCCGGCGAAGGGGGCCGCACGCTGCTGCTATCCTTCACCCGCGCCATCGTTCCGACCGTGGACCTGACCGTCCGCCGCATCATCGCCGACCCGCCCGAGGAAACGGCGGGGGAGCCGGGCCGGTGAGCGGCATGCCGACATGACCGACGACGCGCCCAAACCCCGCTCGCACGGCCGCGTCGCTGTCACCCTGTCGCCTACCCCGCGCGACCTGCTGGACGGCCCGCTCCGCATAGCCGGGGCCTGGACGGCCAAGGTGATCACGCTCTTCCCCGAGGCCTTCCCCGGCACGCTTGGCCTGTCGCTCACCGGCAAGGCGCTGGACATGGGGCTTTGGGCGCTTGACGCCATCGACCTGCGCGCCTTTGGCGAAGGGAAACACCGGAAGGTGGACGACAACCCGGCCGGAGGCGGGGCGGGGCTGGTGCTGCGGGCGGACATCGTGGCGCGCGCGCTGAAGGTGGCGGCCGCGGGGACCCCCGCCGACCGGGCGCTCTGGCCGGTGGTCTATCTTTCCCCGCGCGGGCGGCCCTTCACCCAGGCCACCGCGCACGCCTGGGCCGGGGCAGCGGGCGTCACGCTGCTTTGCGGGCGGTTCGAGGGGGTGGACCAGCGGGTGCTGGATCACTTCGAGGTTCAGGAAGTGTCGGCGGGCGACTATGTCCTGACCGGCGGCGAGATCGCGGCGCAGGCCTTGATCGACGCGGCGGTGCGCCTTATACCCCGCGTGCTCGGGAATCAGGCGTCGGTCGAAGAGGAATCCTTTTCGGACGGGCTTCTGGAGGCCCCGCAGTACACGAAACCCGCCGTCTGGGAGGGCCGTGAGATACCGGAGGTTCTTCTTTCCGGGCATCACGGCAGGATCGCCGACTGGCGGCGGGAGATGGCCGAAAGGCTGACCAAGGAACGACGACCTGATCTCTGGCGGGCGTACGCGGCGAAAGCCGGTAGGGACCCGGATGAAGACCGAGAGCTCTGAGGCCGCGCAAACCACCGCCGAGAACGGCGGGCACAAATAGGAGACGGCGATGGACCTCATCGCGACGCTCGAGGCCGAACAGATCGCGGCGCTCGGCAAGAAGATACCGGACTTCAAGGCGGGCGATACCGTCCGGGTGGGCTACAAGGTCACCGAAGGCACGCGCTCGCGCGTCCAGAACTACGAAGGCGTGGTGATCGGCCGCAAGGGGGGCGCGACGATCTCGGCCTCGTTCACCGTGCGCAAGATTTCGTTCGGCGAGGGCGTGGAGCGGGTGTTTCCGCTTTACTCGACCAACATCGAGGCGATCGAGGTGGTCCGCCGCGGCCGCGTCCGGCGCGCCAAGCTTTACTATCTGCGTGACCGCCGGGGCAAATCGGCGCGGATCGCGGAAGTCGGCAACTACAAGGAAAAGGCGGAGTAGGCGCGATGAAAAAGGGCATTCATCCCGAGTACCACACCATCGAGGTCAAGATGACCGATGGCACCACCTTCCGCACCCGAACCACCTGGGGCAAGGAAGGCGACAGCATGTCGCTGGACATCGACCCCCTGTCGCACCCTGCCTGGACCGGCCAGACGGCGAAGCTGATGGACACCGGCGGGCGCGTATCGAAGTTCAAGAACAAGTACGCGGGCCTGGGGTTCTGAGGACCCAAGGCTGCGTAAGGCAAAGGCGCGCCCGGGTGGCGCGCCTTTTCGTTTCCGGGTGGCGGGTTCAGGGGACCGGCTCGGCCACGGGCGGCCGGGCGGGCCGGAGCGCCGAGATCGCGCCCGCCGCCACGACGAGTCCCATGCCGGCCAGGGTCGGCCCGTCTGGGACATGGGCGAAGAAGGCCCAGCCGAGGATCGCCGCGAAGACGAGATGCACGTAGTTGATCGGCGCGAGGACCGAAGCCGGCGCTTCGCGGAAGGCGGCGGTGAAAAGGAAATGCCCCAGCGTCGCGATGACCCCGAGCGCCAGCATGACGAGGCTGTCGAAGCCGCCCGGCAGCCGGCCGGTCCAGGTGAAGGGCGCCGTGAGGCAGAAGGCGGCCGAGCCGACAAGCGCGGTGACGAAGAGGAGCGCGGCGGTCGATTCGGTGGCGGCGAGGCTGCGCGAGAGGAAGTTGTAGCCGACCGACGCGAGCGCCGTCATCAGCGCGAAGACGACGCCGAGGGGTGCGAGCGCCGATCCGGGACGCACGATCAGAAGGACGCCGGCGAACGCGACCGCCGCGCAGGCCCAGCCGAGCGGGCTGACACGTTCGCCGAGGAAGAGGACGGCGAGGGCCATCACGCCGAAGGGCGCGAGGTAGATGATCGCGATGGTTTCGCCGACCGGCATCGTCTGCAGCGCCAGGCCCATCGTCAGCGAGGCCGAGACCAGGCAGGCGGCGCGGAAGAGCACCATCCTGGTCCGCCGTGTCCGGATCAGCGCGCGGCCGTGGCGGGGGCCGAGGACCGCGAGCAGAAGCGCCAGGTTGACGAGGTAGCGGACGGCGACGACGAAGGCCACGTCATAGCGCAGCATCAGGTATTTCGTCGCCACGTCGCCGGTCGCGAAGACCATCACCGCGGCCACGGCGAAGGCGATGCCGAGCGGTCCGTTGCCGGAGCGCGCGGCGGGGGCGGGAAGTTCGGGTGAAGGCATGTCCGGCAAGCTGTTCCACAAGCCCTCCCTGCCCCGCAAGGCCCAGGATGGCGGAAGAGGCGGCTGTCGGGGGGCGCGATTTGATTTGGCCCTGCCCCTGGCGGGCGGCATAGTCGGGCCATGCGCGGCGCGATCACCCTCTGCCTTGCCCTTGCCGCCGGTCCCGCCGCAGCGGCGCCGGTTCCGGACGGCGTGGCGGGGCTTTACGGCGACGCGGCCGACCGTGCCCTGTCCTGCGCCGAGAACCCGCATGAGTTGAGCTTTCTGCCCAGCCCGCCGCATGCGTTTCTGATCTGGTCGAAACCCGCGATGGACGCTTCCGGCCGGCTGCGGACGGGCGAGCGGTACGACCTGCTCGAGGCGCGCCAGGGCGAGCTGGTCCTGCGGCTGGAGGGTGAGAGCCGCCGCACCGATGACGGCGGTCTGCCGATCTGGATCATGCGGTTTACCGCAGAGGGGTACTGCTGGGGCCGGACGGACTGGCCCGTGGTGCGCTGCGAACGCCCGCAGGTGCGGTGCTGGCAGCCGGTTTCCTGAGCCCCTGCCCTTGTGCTTTCCGCTTCCGTGCGGACGCTCGTCGCCTCAGGGACCGAAGAGCATCTGCAAGGGAGCGATGAGGGTCGCGCGGCGGCGCAGGCAACGGCTGTCCTTGCGCGACGGTAAGGGAAGCCTGTAAAGCCGCTGGAAGCTGGCGGCACGGCCCGCGATCGGAACGGACGGGAACATGGCGCATATCATCGTCGTGGGCAACGAAAAGGGCGGCTCGGGCAAGTCCACGACCTGCATGCATGTCGCGACCGCGCTGGCGCGGATGGGCCACCGGGTCGGGGCGCTGGACCTTGACCTGCGGCAGAAGAGCTTCGCGCGCTATATCGAGAACCGCCTGGCCTATGCGCTGCGCGAGGGGCTGACGCTGCCCTCGCCTGAGTACCGCGACCTGCCCGAGGCCGATCCCGGGCGGCTTTCGCCGGGCGAGAACGCCTTCGATCACCGCCTGTCAGAGGCCGTAGCGGCGCTGGAAACCTCGGTCGATTTCATCCTGATCGACTGCCCGGGCAGCCATACCCGGCTGAGCCAGGTGGCACATTCGCTGGCCGACACGCTGATCACGCCCTTGAACGACAGTTTCATCGACTTCGACCTGCTGGCCCGGACCGACCCGGAGACGGGCAAGGTGATCGGCCCGTCGATCTATTCGGAGATGGTCTGGAGCGCCCGGCAGCTGCGCGCCAAGGCAGGGCTGAAGCCGATCGACTGGATCGTGGTTCGGAACCGGCTGGGCGCGCAGGAGATGCACAACAAGCGGAAGGTCGGCGACGCGCTCGATCAGTTGTCGAAGCGGATCGGCTTCCGGGTGGCGCCGGGGTTTTCCGAGCGGGTGATCTTCCGCGAGCTGTTCCCGCGGGGACTGACGTTGCTCGACCTGCGCGACGTGGGCGTCGAGAAGCTGAACATCTCGAACGTCGCGGCGCGGCAGGAGCTGCGCGAACTGATCCGCGCGCTCGCCCTTCCGGGCGTCACGGTGGGGTTCTGACCCCTTGGTGCCGGTCAGGCGGTGGCGGCAGTGCGGCGGAAGCTGAAGACCGACGGCGGCATCACCCGGCGGAGCCTCGGGCCGGTTGTGGCGGGCGAGGTCATCGAGCGCAGGCGGCGTTCGAAGCTTTCGTCCTTGATCTCAGCGGGGGCACGACGGAACTGGTTAAGCAACACAAGCGCGATTTTCATTTCCGTATTCCCGACGTTCTGTCGCCCCACGCAAATGAAGATGCCGCCGGTCCAAGGCCAAAAAAGGGCGCAGTTCCGGTGATTCGGTGAGATTGGGCCCTGAACGGGCAACAATCGGTTCACCATGATCGGACAATCGGCAGGTTTCCGGCGGGCGCGGCCGACCGGAGTGCGATCGTACCGGCGCGAGGCGGAGGGCGAGGAGTGGCTGGCGAAGTTGTCAGACGAATGCGAACTCGTCTCTGTCCGAGCCAGGAAGACAAGGTGTCTTTAATTCAATGAGTTATAAGACTATGTGAGTTCGAACGCCCGAGTTCTGTGCCGGTTTCCATGCTGCTTACGGCCCCAAAATACTGTCATGAAACCGGATCGGATTGCTTTCAAGCCGGACGGGATTGTCATGAAGCCGGACGGGAGTGTGTTCATCCCGGGTGCGTTTGCTGTGATTGCGACGGCGTTGGCGTGAAGGCGGACGGATGCGGCGACGAACGCGGCGTCGTTTGCCGACATCCAACGCAATGCTGCGCCCGCCTCGAAACGGGTTGCCGCGACATGACGCCAGCGCCTTCCCCGCCCGCGCGCCTCTTTTGCGCGACGGCATCGCCTTTGAAAGCTGCCCGAAACTACGGACCACTCTCGCGCGTCGTTGGCATCGGACGCGAGTCCACCGGGACCCTGCGACCACGCGCGTGGCCTTCCGGGCGAGGTCCACTCAGGGATATCGGGCGCCCCACCTCACGCCGACGCCGTCCTTGGGATGATGACCCCGCATAGACGGATAGGCGCGGCAGAGTTCGGGGTGGAGACGCAAGGATTGCATCCTTATTTGCCATCGCTGTGCCTTCGGTGCATCAGTTCAAGAGCGACACAAATGTCGGTTTCAACGCATCGAACTTTTTAAAGGGGTCATTGACACCGCCCTTAAATGGGCGGTTAAACGTCGAGCGTTCAAGACCGGTCGCCGCGCCCGTCACGCAGCCTGATCCGCTCCAAAAATTCTTCGCCTAAGGCTTTGAGTTCCTTTGCTGACGTCGGTCATGGCCGACACACTTTCGCTCATGGTCCTGCCCGTGCTTGGGCGCTGCGGAAGGAGTACGCGAAAAAAGAAATGATGGATCGGCGGTCTTTACGTCGCGCACGTGTCATTGAAGGCGCCGCGTCGGAACGGCCCAGCCGATCGAAGGGACAAAGGGACGTAAGGGCGTAGGTGACGGACGCGGGGTCTACACGCGGGTCTCATCGCCGGACGGTTCGCCCAAGGCTCCAAGCTCCCTCCCCGTGATGCGGGTCGGACGGTTTCCGCTGCCAGGAAACCCCTCGACGCCTTTGACGACCTTTCTGCTCGGGCGCGCAGGCCGCGCGACATCAACAACGCAACTCGGAAATGCCAACCATGGCAGGCACCAAGAAACCCGGCAACGCCGGATCTCGTCCCGACACCCCGCCTTTGCCCTATACCGAAGAGCGCAAACAGACCCACGCGTTCGCTAGGGAACAACGCACGGTCAAGACCGGCGGTTCGACAGAAAAGCGGACGAACTATGAGATCATGCTGGTCAAGCAGTTTTAGACCGGAGCTTCGGGCAGTCCGCTTGCACAGCGTGACTACCTGCGCCGGGCAGACGAGGCCGCGGAGGTGTGCCGCACGTATGTCGAGGCGGAGTGTCATTTCTGGAGCGAGGTCAAGGCCCATCAGCAACGGGTGCTGGACCAAGCCCGGGCCGCAGGAGCGCCTGCGCCGAAGGTCATTCCCCATCCGAACGACATCAAGATCGACTGGGAGACCGGCCCGCAATTCCTTGGACCGCTCTCGGAACCCGAGTGGCAGTTCTGCAAGAAGATCGCCGATTTCCGCGACTGTCTTTACCTGAAGCAGGCGATGGAGGACGCGCTCGATGGTGTGCCGATGCGGGACCGTCCGCGACTGGGCGGCGCGCGGATGCACGCACTCATCCTGAACCAGTTAATGCCGCCGAGCTTTCGTCAGTCGCGCGATGACGACTTCAATCGCATCTGGGTGCTGATGGGTCGGCCGCAACGGCAGCTTCTCTTGGACTGCCGGACGGCATGGCGAGAGTTCGGTGCCTCGGGCTGACCTGCGTCGTGTAGAAGAACTTCACGCTGTAGCCGGCATAGGAGATGTCGGCCGGGCGATGCGCCAGACCGTCCACGGCGGTGTCGAAGGCATAGGTGATGGTGACGATGTTCGGCGTCGCCTGCGTGTCGCGGATTTCGGTCAGATGCCACTGCCGGCCGAAGAGCGCCGGATACTTCGGATCGGTCGTCGCGGTCGTGTCCCCGGCCAGCTTGCCGATGCTCGTGTAGCGGTACTGTGTAATTCGGCATGCAATTTTGACCCCCTAGGCGGGGTGATTGGCGTCCAATTTTGACCCCCCTGCTGATCCGGCAGACCGTTCGTTGCGGGGCAGCGGACGGAGGGGGAGTTGAAGCGGGTGGATACGATCGCGCGGGTCCGGCGGGCCTTCTACGTTCAGAAGTGGTCGGTGAAGAGGATCGTGCGGGAGATGCACGTGTCACGGAACACTGTCCGGAAGATCCTGCGGACGGACGAGACGGATTTCACCTATGAGCGCGAGCGGCAGCCGATGCCGCGTATCGGGCTTTGGCAGGGGCAGTTGGAACAGTTCCTGTCGGCCAATGCGGGAAAACCCTCCCGGGAAAGGCTGACGCTGATCCGGATCTTCGAGGAGCTTCGGGGCCTGGGTTACGAGGGTGGCTATGATGCAGTGCGCCGGTTCGCCAAGACCTGGTCGCTGAACCGGGGGGCTGCGACGGCCGAGGCCTATGTGCCGCTCTACTATGCGCCCGGCGAGGCTTACCAGTTCGACTGGAGTCATGAGGTCATCCTGATCTCGGGGGTGTCCGATACGACGCTGATGTGTCCGGCATCATGACGGTCGAAGCGTTCTTCGAAAGGGTCAAAGATCGGCTAACCGAAGCTGGAGAACTTGAGACAGCAGACCGGGCGTTCTTTCAATCCGGCGAGGGCGGGCAGCGGCTAAGAATTGATGGTTGTGGAGGCGACCCGCGAGATGCCCAAGGCGTTCTGAGCCTGATAGTCTGCGACTTTCAGGAAACTGAGGCCGTGCAGACCTTCAACAAAGAAGAGCTTCCCAAGCTCTTCAATCCTCTGGTTCGGTATCTTCAGAACGCAAGGACCATCGCTTTCCGGGACGGCCTGAACGAAATCAGCCCCGGTTTTCAAGTCTCCGACCTGATCATTTCGACATGGTCGCAAGTTTCCAAGATCAAGCTGATCGTGGTTTCCAACCGCGCGTACAACGGCCGCTCGGATGCAGATTCTGCAGGGGTGCTCGACGGAATTCCCGTGACGCGCAACGTCTGGGACCTCGCGCGCTTGGAGAAATGGGATAGCACCGGCCAAGCCTCCGAAGACCGGACCATCGACTTCGCAGGCGAGTTTGGCGGGGCACTACCAGCACTGAAGGCGTCACGCGCATCAGAGAAGCTGGAAAGCTACTTGGCAGTCATTCCAGGCCCGCAGCTCGCGGCCATCTACGACAAGTGGGGCGCGCGTCTGCTAGAGGCGAATGTGCGCAGCTTCCTTCAGGCCCGCGCCGCCACAAACAAGGGGATTGCACGCACCATCCGGGATACCCCCGATCTGTTCTTCTCATACAACAACGGCATCTCGGCCACCGCCGACTCGGTCGATGTCGCGGAAGGTCCGGATGGCCTTCGGATCACTACAGTAACCAACCTGCAGATCGTGAACGGCGGACAGACCACTGGTTCCGTTCACGCGGCGTTGAAGACCTCGAAGGAAAACCTGAAAGACGTGTTCATCCAGATGAAACTGACCGTCGTGCCGCGCGACCAGTCCGAAGACATCGTGCCGAAGATTTCGGAATACGCCAACACGCAGAACAAGGTGAACGCTGCCGACTTTTTCTCCAATCACCCTTTCCATGTGCGGATGCAGGACTTCTCTCGCAGGGTGATTGCGCCGAAGGCCGAGGGCAGCCGGTTCGAGACCAAATGGTTCTACGAACGCGCGCGCGGGCAGTACCTCGACGAGCGGACCAAACGGACAGAAGCCCAACGAAAGAAGTTCGAACTCGAGAACCCGAAGTCGCAGCTCTTCTCGAAAACAGACCTCGCCAAGTTCGAGCATTCGGCTGCCGGGCAGCCACATGTTGTCTCAACAGGCGCACAGAAGAATTTCGCAGCCTTTGCAAAAGCCACTGGCGAAGCGTGGGAGAAAAGCGACGCAAAGTTCGATGAGACCTGGTACAAACGCCTGATTGCAAAAGCGATCATGTTCAAGGCTCTTGAAACGGCCGTGCCCAAACAGCAGTGGTATGAAGGCGGTTACCGAGCAAACATCGTGACTTATTCGATGGCAAAGGTCTTTCACGATGCGTCTGCATCAGACAGACAAGTGCTTGATCTGGATATGGTCTGGCGCAGACAAACCGTGCCTGAACCTCTCATGCGAGCCTTGCTGATCGCCGCCGCGACATCAGCACAAGTGATCGTCTCCCCTCCTTCGGGCGTTCGCAATATGAGCGAATGGGCCAAGAAGCAGGCATGTTGGGCCGAGGTGAGAGGTACGACGCTCATTTACGACGATGATTTCGACAGTTGTCTCATCGAGCCGGATCAAGCTCGCGCGGAGGTTCGCCAGGCCAGAGCGGACCGGACGATGGTTTCGGGCATCGAGGCGCAGATCAAGGTGACGACTGCCGGAGCGGCTTTCTGGGCGGACTTGCTCTTGTGGGGCCGGGCCAACCGCAAGCTATCCGAGCGTGAAGCAAAGACCCTCGAGATTTGTTCGAGTTATCCCAAGAAGATTCCGACCGAGTTCCAGTGCCAGCAGGCGGTATCGGTTCTCGAACGCCTGACGGAAGAAGGATTCGTGGAACGCTCCGCGTGAATCAACCCTACTGACGGTTCGCGTTTGGTCCTTGCCGTTCATCTGGGATTTGAGCGGACGCGACGGGAACGAGGACAGGTGACGGGAACAGGTGATGGCAAGATAAAGCGAGATTCCTCGCTGTTGGAACGTGGTTCCAAGTGTTTGTCTGCACATTGTTTTTTGTCACCTCGCTTCCCAGTCCGTGAGGTGCATGGGTGGCGGGATTGCCAATTTCTCTTTTGTTTTCAATGCTCCGAGTGGCACGCTCTGCGAGGTGCGGCGAATGCGGAGCCGCCGTTTTCAGCCGTTCGTCAGTATTTGCGCGATGCAGCCCGCCGCCACATTTTGCGCCCTTGCATCCCTGATTTCGGCCCCTGATCGTCGCGTCATGAAGAGTGACGAGACAGAGTTCCGCATCCGGCCCGGCAAGGTCCGGGACACGGGCCGACAGACGGCTCATGCCCCTCGCCCCGTCCGGGCGCGATCCAAGACCTTTGTGGGGGAAGTGCAGCAAGCCATGCACCGGGCGGGGTATGGCCCTTACCGCCCGGAAGCGGCCGGGAAGGGAAGTGGGCGGTGCAACTCGCGGGGGCGGGGCGCGCAGGTTGCGGCGGGGTTGAAGGGCCGGAACGGGTGGAGCCGGGACGCGGGTGGTGTCCGCACCCGCGCGCGGCGGGTGGCGGTGAAGGCGCGGATCGTGAAGCTCAACCCGCAGCGCGGTGCGGCACGCGGACGGCAGTTCGCCAGCGGTCAGGCGATTGACGCCCATCTGCGCTATCTGGAACGCGATAGCGTCACCCGTGATCGCGAGAAGGGGCAGGTCTACTCTGCCGACCAGGACGTGGCGGATGGTCCCGCCTTCCTCGACAGGGGCCGGGAGGACCGCCACCAATTCCGCTTCATCGTCTCAGCCGAAGAAGGCGTGGAACTGTCCGACGTTCGACAGACCACGCGTGACCTGATGGCGCAGATGGAAGCCGACCTTTGCACGAAGCTCGACTGGATCGCAGTCGATCACCACAACACCGGACATCCCCACACCCACATCCTGCTGCGCGGCGTGACCGACGACGGCAAGATGCTCAACATCGCCGGGGACTACATCGCCCATGGTATCCGCGAACGAGCCAGCGAGATCGTTACGCTGGAACTCGGCCGCCAGACCGAGCAGGACGTCAGCCGCCAGCTTGCCAGCGAGGTCGACGCCGAACGCTTCACCCGGCTCGACCGCATGCTGATCGCCGAACAGCACGCCAACAACGAATTCGCCGACCTGCGTCCGGACAAGGACATGCGCGACACCTTCCGTCAGAACCGTGCCCTTCTGATCGCCCGTGCCCGCATTCTGGAACGCATGGGACTGGCGACCGAACAGACGCCGGGCATCTGGACCATCTCGCCCCGCGCCGAGCGCGTGCTGCGCGACCTTGGCACGCGCGGCGACATCATCAAGACGATGCACCAGGCGTTGGAGCGGGACGGGGTGGCCGGGCACCGGCAGCTTTCCAGCTATGCATTGCACGGAACCAGACCAGCCGAAGAGATTGTCGGGCGCGTGGTTGGCAAGGGATTGGGCAGTGACGAGCTGGGCGAACGCATCGCCCTGACCATCGATGGCATTGACGGGCGCGTTCATCATGTCCAGGTTCCGTCGGCCACGGTCGATAACATCCGGCGCGGCAGCATCGTCGCCGTTGAACCACCGCCGAGCAGCCCGCGCTCCGCCGACCGCAACATCCTTGCCGCGACCGACGCGCAGGGCATCTACAGCCCAGCGACGATGCGTGAACTGGTGCTGGCGCGGCTCGGTCACGTCGACCCCGACGACTATGTCCGCAGCCATGTGAGGCGGCTGGAGGCGCTGCGCCGTGCCGGGATCGTCGAGCGTATCGATGCCGAACGCTGGGCTGTTCCCGCCGACCTGCCCGAACGGGGCCTCGCCCATGACCGCCTGCGGTTCGGCACCAGCCTGCGTATTGACGAGTTGTCGCACCTTTCGCTCGACCGGCAGGTCCATCACGAGGGTGCGACATGGCTGGACAGAACCATGCTCGACGGCGGGCGTGAGACCGTGCCGCATACGGGCTTTGGCGGCGACATGCGCGCTGCCTGGGAAAGCCGTAAGCGGGCGCTTGCCGACATGGGCTATGTCCGCGACCTCGGCGGCGGCGAGTTCCGCGCGCCGAAGGATGTGATTGCCCAACTGGAGCAGGCCGAGATCAACCGAGAGGGAATGAAGTTCGCCGTGGAACGCGGGCTGGATTGGCGACCCGCCGTGACCGGTGAGTCGGTATCAGGCACGCTCGTCGGCCAGGCGCAGCTCGCAAGCGGACGGTTCGCCATGATTGAAGATGGTCTGGGGTTCAGCCTCGTTCCTTGGAACAACGCGCTCGATAAGCGGCGTGGCCAGACGGTTTCCGGAATCCCGATGCGCGGCGGTGGCATCAACTGGTCGTTCGGCCGGAACCTAGGGTTGGGGCGTTGATCAGTGCTTGATTGACCAGACTTGACGCTTCCGCCTCAATCGGGTCACAGGGCCAGCCCAGCGTGCAGTCGGCAGTAGTCGTCGCGCCGATGCTGACGCAGATGGCGTCAAAGGCGGCGTCGCGCGCCGCGCCCTGTATGACCACCTCAAATTCGGCCCAGTGCTAATAACGGCGCAGAGGCGACAGCATGACCTCCGGCTCCACCGGTTCGCCATCGCAAAGAATTAGGAGGGAGGTAGTGAGCACACGTTCCGGCAGCAGGTCGCCCCGCAGGAAGATGGCGGGAAACGCCAAGAGACGAGGGTGTAGCGCGGCGAGGATGGATGGCGGGGGGCTAGGCATCAGAAGTACCAATCAGAGAATCAGCTAACAACGTTGCTGACCAAGCAGTTAGTGTGCAAAGCTAGCGTCGTTGGTAGATATCCTGGCACGGAACGTCGACCAAAGGCGAATCACAGAGGTTGGGGGTTGGTTCATGAAACCAGTTGAAGTTCTCGATCGTGATATCTGTGAAGGCCATACCGACCTGACTATCGTTCCATGCTCTGGGAAGATGAAGAAGGTAGAGAAATCCAGAAACCAGGCCCGAATTGATAGTTATGGGTTACCGTCACCATATGACCTAAGTGTCACATCCCGCGTGATTGTAGACGCGCTTCCTGAACAGGTCCGGCTTTTGACGTTGCCAGTCCTTGAGAGCGTCGATTGGGGTTCTCCCTTTCAGGACGGATTGCGGGAGCTGGCTGTTGTAGAGGTGGACGTAGCGC
>JBJXFU010000095.1:0-15529 GCA_046155885.1 Paracoccaceae bacterium | reverse complement strand
CTTCACCGCACTCAGGGACCGCGACAGCGACCGGGGGCCGAGGCCCCTGCCCCGCTCATGCGCCATGAAGGCGCGCATGCCGGATTGCGATACCGCCGTCACCCGCGCGGTGCCGAGGCTTTCGCCGTGGTGCAGGGCTAGGAAGGACAGGAATCCCGTTACATCGGCAAGGTAGGCCCGGAGCGTATGCGGCGAGGCGCCCTGCAGCGCCCTCAGGTGATCGCACCAGCCCGAGAGCGCATCGCGCAGGCCGGCCGACAGGTCGGGCCCCGCCGCCGCCTCCCGGGCCATCTTCAGGCCAGCCACCGCCGCATCGTGCGCTCGAAGACGCCGGCGAAGAAGGCCAGGAGGTCCGTCCCCTGGTTGGCGCGGAACTGGTGCGGGTCCTCGGAGCCCATCGCGATCATCCCCGGCAGCCGCCCGGCCCCGAGATCGAGCCGCATCAGCGCCTCGGACCGGATCCAGGCCCCGCCCTCGCCGTAAAGCCGGTCGCTGTCGGGCAGGGTCTGGCGCAGCACCACCGGCCGGTGCGCCGGCCGCTGCCCCCGCATGTAGGCGTCCACGAACCCCGTCTCGGCCACGCAGAGCACGTCTTCCAGCCGGTTCAGCACCGGATCGTCGCTCGTCTGCGCCGATTCCAGCACCAGCCGCAGCACGTCGACCTTGAGGATTTGCGCCACTTCGCCGGCGAGGTTCTTCAGGAAGGCCTCGAAGCTGACCGGCTCCAGCATAGCCAGCAGCGCCCGGTGAATCTGGTTGGTGCCCGCGAGGTTCTCGTAGGCCGCGGCGATCACCGACCGGTGGGTGTCCTCCAGCCGGTCGAGCCGCGCCTCGAGCCGTTCCATCGCGATGCCGCGCAGATCGACGATGTTCGACCCCATCGCGCGTTCGTTCGCGGTGATCAGCGCCCGCATCAGGTCGCGGTCTTCAAGGATAACCTCGGGCTCCGCGATCAGTCGGTCGCGGAGATCGCCGGCGATGGATGCCGTTTCTGCCATGTCTGCCCTCATGCCTGTCGCGCGGGGCCCTTTGCCGGGCTCTTCGCCGCCTCTGCTTCGGCCGCGACTATAGCAGGGTTCAGAGGATTTGCTGCCCCGTTTTGGCCCAGTCGCTCAGAAACTGCTGCAGCCCCTTGTCGGTCAGCGGGTGCGAGGCCATCGACTTGATCACGGCGGGAGGCGCGGTGATCACGTCGGCGCCGATCTTCGCCACCTCGATGATGTGGTTCACGGTGCGGATCGAGGCGGCGAGGATTTCGGTCTTGTAGTCATAGTTGTCATAGATGATGCGGATGTCCTCGATCAGGACGGTGCCGTCGAGATGTATGTCGTCGAGCCGCCCGATGAAGGGGCTGATGAACGCCGCCCCCGCCTTGGCGGCAAGGATCGCCTGCGCGGCCGAGAAGCAGAGCGTGACGTTGACCTTGTGGCCCTCGGATGCGAAAGCCTTGCAGGCGGTCAGGCCGTCCCAGGTCAGCGGGACCTTGATCGCGATGTTCTTGGCGATCTTGGCGAGCTTCAGGCCTTCGGCGATCATCGCCTTGGCCTCGGTCGCCACCACCTCGGCCGAAACCGGCCCGGAGACCATGTCGCAGATTTCCTTCGTGACCTCGACGATGTCGCGCCCCGATTTCAGGATCAGCGAGGGGTTGGTCGTGACCCCGTCCACCATGCCGAGATCGTTGAGTTCCCGGATCGCGGCCACATCGGCCGTATCGACGAAGAATTTCATGGGGGTGCCTCCTGGAGGGGTGCCTGTCGCGGGTGGGTTTAGCGCAAAGGGGGTGCCGCTGGAACCCGGGATCGGGGGGAAATTGGGCACCGGGAAGTTGATTCCGGCGGCCGCTTACGGCCAACCCGGGACTCTTCAGCCGCCACCCCGGCACGACGGAGGGCGGCGCCCGACCGCGGGGGGGCGCAGCGACGGTGTTGATCCGCTCTTTATGGTCCCTCCAACCCTGCCGTTCTTCTCGCAGACTGCCGTTGCGGTGGCGCCCGCCCCGAACGCAATCGCGGGCGCCGCCCGGGCCGCTGCGCGGCTGTTCCGGGCAAGAGGGCGGGTGATGAGGGCGGAGCAGAAAGAAAGCGAACCGCTTTAACCGTTAACCCCGACTCACCGGGGGCGCCCGCGAAGCCCTGCGACGGGAGAGTTCGGGGCGATGCCGGGCAGGGACGCCCGTTCGTGCGCCGGCGCCGGATCTACCAGCGCCTCAGCGCCACCTCGTCCCCGGCCTTCGCCTCGACCCAGCCCCCCGCGCCCTCGCCAAGCTCTTTCTTCCAGAAGGGCGCGCGGGATTTCAGGTAGTCCATCAGGAACTCGGCCGCGCCGAAGGCGGCGGCGCGGTGGCGGCTGGCGGTGGCGACCATCATGATCGGCTCGCCCGCCGCAAGCCGGCCGTACCGGTGGATGACCAGGGCGTCGTCAAGCGGCCACCGCCCGGCGGCTTCGTCGAGGATGGCGCGGATCGCCCTGTCGGTCATCCCGGGATAGTGCTCGATCTCGATCCCCGAGAGCCGTCCCGCCTCGCCGCGCACGATGCCAAGGAAGGTCACTACGGCCCCTGCCCCGGCTGCGGAAGCCGTCTGCCCGGCGGCGAAGGCCGCACATTCGGCGCCATAGTCGAACGGGCCTTCCTGCACGCCGACGCGCATCCGCGACGCCCCTCCGCCCTGCCGGGCGCCCTCGCTGCCGGTGCCGGCGGCCACCCCTCACCCCCCTGTCATCGGCGGGAAGAAGGCCACCTCGCGCACGCCCGAAAGCGGCGCGGAGAAATCCGACAGCACCTGATCGACCGCCACCCTGACCGACGTCACATCGGCGAAGGCGGCTGTGTAGCGGTCTTC
The DNA here is from genome assembly GCA_046155885.1 of Paracoccaceae bacterium. Lineage (GTDB taxonomy): Bacteria > Pseudomonadota > Alphaproteobacteria > Rhodobacterales > Rhodobacteraceae > JAOADN01. The sequence goes on along the minus strand of JBJXFU010000095.1, from coordinate 12,686 downwards.
CCGCGCCTTCAGCTCTTCCACCAGCTCGGCCACCGTCGCCGCCCGCGTCTCGATCCGTTCGCGCGGCAGCCCGATCCGTTCGCGCACCCAGGCGAAATAGACCACGTCGATCATGGCTCGCGGTCCTTCAGGTAGGGCAGCGACTTGGCGAAGTATTCGAACCCCGTCACCAGTGTCAGCCCCGCCGCCACCCAGATCAGGAACAGCCCCACATACCCCGCCCAGGACGCGCAGTCCTGGCGGAAGCAGGCCCGGACCGGATCGTGGGTGCCGGCCTTGACGGCTTCGGCGTACTGCTCGGGCGTCATCCCCAGAAGATGAAGCCCGTAGAGGTAGTCGAGCCCGGTGCCGAGGAACAGCACCCCGATCGCCACCATCTGCGCCGTGGTCTTCCACTTCGCGAGCTTCGTGACCTTGAGCGTCCCGGCCTTCGCGCCGATGAACTCGCGCAGGCCCGACACGAAGACCTCGCGGAAGAGGATCACCGTGGCGGGCAGGATCAGCCAGGGGTTCATCCCGTTGTAGCCGGTCAGCACCATGATCGCGATCAGCACCATCGCCTTGTCTGCGATCGGGTCCAGCATCGCGCCGAACTTCGATTCCTGCTTCCACAGCCGCGCCAGGTAGCCGTCGAAATAGTCAGTGATCGCCGCCCCGATGAACAGCGTCAGCGCCAGCCAGTCGGCCCAGGGACGGGTGAAGTAGAGAAACATCACCGCGACGCCCGGCGCCGCCAGCAGGCGGAGCGTCGTCAGGATGTTCGGGATGGTCCAAGTCATGACGGAACCGATACTGCAACGGAGTGACGAGGGAAATGCGGATTGCGCCGCATCGTTGCCCCGGCGCGTCAAGGCGGGGGCCGGTTCACCCCCGGGGGCCGCCCGAGCGCTGGTCGAGCAGGCGGAGGATTTCGATGCGGTCGGGCAGGACGCGGTAGATCATCGCGAACGGGGTGCGGCGAATGGTCAGCTCCCGGGTCCCCGGCTCTTCCCCGGGCTGGCCGATCTCGGGATTTTCGGCCAACAATGCCTGCGCCCGGCGCAGACCTTCGCGCGCCGTTTCGGACCCTTCCGGAAACACCTGCCTGTAGTAGCGGCGAAACCAGGGCACGTCCGCCACCGTCGATGGCAGGAAGACCAGCTTCACAATTTCAGGCCTTCTTCAGGAAGATGTCCGGTTCGGGCGGCGGAAGTTCGGCATCGGTATCCCAACTGTCCATCCAGCGGTTGACCGCCTCGCCCGACACGAACACACCCTTGTCGGCCTCCGCGATGGCCGCCCGGATTGCCCTTCGCCGATGCTCGGCATCCGCCTTCATCGTCTCGATGGCCCGCTTGGCAAGCCAGGCGACCGACCGGTCCTGGCGTGCCGCCTCGGCCTCCAGCCATTGCTTGAGCTCGGCATCGAGCCTGAGGGTGAACCGCGCGCCGCTGGCCATTGCGGGGCCTCCTGTCTGCTGTTGTCTGACAGTGTAGGACATCTGTGCCGCGCGCTCAAGCCAACCTGCCGCCCCCTCACCCCCTGGCGTGGAAGAAGTCGTAGACCGCCTGCGCCGTCGCCGCAGAGATGCCGCCGACGGCCTTCAGGTCATCGAGCCCCGCCCGCGCCACCGCCTTGGCGGAACCGAAGTGCGCCAGGAGGGCCCGCTTGCGCGCCGCGCCCACCCCGGGAACCTCGTCCAACGGCGTCGCCCCCACCGCCTTCGCCCGCTTCGCCCGGTGCGCGCCGACGGCCCAGCGGTGCGCCTCGTCGCGCAGGCGCTGGATGAAGTAGAGGACGGGATCGTTGCGCTGCAGCGCCATGACCGGGCGGCCGGGGCGGTGGAATTCCTCCTTGCCGGCATCGCGGTCGATGCCCTTGGCGACGCCGATCACCGGCACGTCGTCGACGCCCATCTCTTCCAGAATCCCCGAAACCGCCGAAACCTGCCCCGCGCCGCCGTCGATCAGCAGAAGGTCCGGCCAGCCTTCGCCCTGCCGGTCGGGGTCTTCCTTCAACAGCCGCTCGAAGCGCCGCGTCAGCACTTCGCGCATCATCCCGAAATCGTCGCCGGGGGTCAGGTCCGTATTGCGGATGTTGAACTTGCGGTACTCGCCCTTGCGCAGCCCCTCCTGCCCCGTCACCACCATGCCGCCCACCGCGTCGGTGCCCATGATGTGGCTGTTGTCGTAGATCTCGATGCGGCGCGGCGGGCCTTCCAGCCCAAATGCCTCGGCCAGCCCGTCGAGCAGTTTCGCCTGGGTGGCGTTCTCGCTCATCCGGCGGGCCAGGCTTTCGCGGGCGTTGCGCGCGGCGTTCCCGACCAGTTCGGCCTTTTCGCCCCGCTGCGGCACGGCAAGCTCGACACTGCGCCCCGCCCGCTGGCTGAGCAGGTCGACCATCAGGTCCGCGTCCTCGATCGGATGCGACAGAAGGATCAGCCGCGGCGGGTCCTTGTCGTCGTAGAACTGCCCCAGGAAGGCCTCGAGCACTTCCGCCTCATCCGCGCCGGAGCCGGTCTTCGGATAGAAGTCGCGGTTGCCCCAGCTCTGGTTGGCGCGGATGAAGAAGACCTGCACGCAGGCCTGCCCGCCCTCCATATAAAGCGCGACCACGTCGGCTTCGGCCACGCCCTTTGGGTTGATCCCCTGCCCCGCCTGCACCGCCGTCAGCGCCCGGATGCGGTCGCGCAGCGCCGCCGCGCGTTCGAACTCCATCGCCCCGGACGCCGCCGCCATCTGCCGGGCGAGGTCGGCCTGCACCCGTGTCGTGCGGCCTTTCAGGAAATCCTCGGCCTCGGCCACCAGCGCGCCATAGGGCGCCTCGCCGATCAGCCCCACGCAGGGGGCGGAACAGCGCTTGATCTGGTAGAGCAGGCAGGGCCGGGTCCGCCCCGCGAACATCGCGTCCGAACAGGACCGCAGCAGGAAAACCTTCTGCAACTGGTTCAGCGTCCGGTTCACCGCGCCGGCGCTGGCGAAGGGGCCGTAATAGTCGCCCCGCTCCTTCTTCGCGCCCCGGTGCTTCTTGATCTGGGGGAAGGCGTGGGCCTTGGCCACCAGGATGTTCGGGAAGGACTTGTCGTCGCGAAGAAGCACGTTGTAGCGCGGCTTCAGCTGCTTGATCAGGTTCTGCTCCAGAAGCAGCGCCTCGGTTTCCGTCCGCGTCGTCAGGAACATCATCGCGGCGGTTTCCGAGATCATCCGCGCAATCCGCCCCGAATGCCCCATGGGGCGAGCGTAGCTGGACACCCTCGCCTTCAGGTTGCGCGCCTTGCCGACGTACAGAACCCGCGATTCCGCATCCAGCATGCGGTACACGCCGGGCGATGAGTCGAGCGTCCTGATCTGGTCCAGGATCACCGCATGGCCGCGCCGGACCGGGCCTTCGGGGGGTGCGGGATTGGGCGCGTCTTCGGAAACAGTCATGATTGCCGGGGCCTGATTCTGCCTTCCGCCTGCACTCTTCTTCGTCGGGGCGCAAGTGAAAACCTGTCCACGCTTTCGGTGGATAAGTCTGGAGACAAGATTTGGGGCGGCGGAAATTTTCGTTGTATTCAGCCCCCTTCCCCGATTTGCCTGTTTTTTGGGCACATCAGTAACCGGCTGTTAATTAACAAGAATATTTCCAGACCCGAGCAAATCCCTGAAACCATTGGCATAATCGTAACGGGTTCGTGACGTGCGGCCATGCGGTGGACAAGTAAGGGCCCGCGGCGAACCCGGGCGGCCGGGGCGCTTCACTCGACGCCCAGAACGTCCGCCGTGCGCCAGGCCAGATGCTGCCCGCCGTCAACGCAGATGAGCTGCCCGGTGACCGAAGGGGCGTCGATCAGGTAGCCCAGCGCCGCGCAGATTTCCGCGGCACCAGCCCCCCGCTGAAGCACCGTGGATTTTCGCTGTTTTCGGAAATGTGGCTCGCTCTGCCGCTCGGCGGGCAAAGTCGGCCCGGGACCGATGGCATTTACCCGGATATCGGGCCCAAGCGCCTGCGCGGCGGTGCGGGTGAAGGCCCAGAGTGCCATTTTGGCGACGGTGTAGGTCATGAACTCGGGCGTCGGTTTCAGCACCCGCTGGTCGATCATGTTGACGATCAGCGACCGCGCCACCGGCTCTTGCCCCGCCCGGTCGGCCCTCGGCGCCTGTGCCGCGAAGGCCTGGGTCAGCAGGAAGGGCGCGCGCAGATTGGAGCCAAGATGCCGGTCCCAGCTTTCGCGGGTGGCGCTGGCGAGCGTGTCATGTTCGAAGATCGAGGCATTGTTGACCAGAAGCGTCAGCCGCCCGCCCAGCGCATCGGCCGCGCGCGCCACCAGCCCGGCCGCCGCGCCTTCGTCCAGAAGGTCGGCCTGCAGCACCGCCGCGCGCCGCCCTTCGGCCCGGACCGCCTCCGCCGTCGCCTTCGCCGCCTCGGCCGAACGGTCGTAGTGCACCGCCACGTCGAAGCCCCGCCCGGCCAGATAGACGGCCATCGCCGCGCCCAGCCGCTTCGCGCCCCCGGTGACCAGCGCGCGACCGCTCACTTGCGGCCCCGTCCGCCGAAGAGCCCGCCAATCCAGGCGATCGCCACCATCAGAAGCAGGAAAAGAACGACCGCCTTGACCATCAGAGCCCGTACCGCGCCAGCAGCGCGCGTTCCTCGACCGTCTCCGCCGCGTCCGCCATCAGCGACATCCCGAACCGCCGCAGCAGCGGCCGGCGCGGGGCGAGCGGCTGGAACCGTACCCGGTCGCCGTAAAGCTCCCGCATCTTCGGCACCAGATGCGCCACCCCGTCGGCCAGCCCGACGCCCACCGCCGCCTGCCCCACCCAGATATCGCCGGTGAAGAGGTCGCGGTCCTTCGCCAGGCGCGCCCCCCGCCGGGCGGTGACCTGCGCCTTGAAGGTCTCATGCAGCCCTTCCAGAATCGCGTTCAGGCGCTCCACATCGTCGGGCTTTTCCGGGCGGAACGGGTCGAGCATCGATTTCGATGCGCCGGCCGTATGCACCCGCCGCTCCACCCCCGCCCGCGCGATCAGGTCCTGGAACCCGAAGCCCGACGAAATGACGCCGATCGAGCCAAGAACCGAGGTCGGATCGACCCAGATCGCATCCGCCGCAGTGGCCAGCCAGTAGCCGCCCGAGGCCGCGACATCCTCGACAAAGGCATGCACCGGCAGCTTGTGTTCGTCCGCCAGCCGCCGGATGCGCGCCGCGATCAGCGAGGATTGTGCGGGCGAGCCGCCGGGCGAGTTGATCGCCAGCGCCACCGCCGCCGCCTTGCCCTTGCGGAAGGCGCGTTCGATCAGCGGCGCCATGCCCTGGTCGTTCAGCCCCCCGCCGCCGAAGCGGCTGCCGCCGGCGATGATGCCGGTCAGCCGGATCACCGGAACCACCGGGGCCCTGGACAGGAAGGGAATGCGCATCCCCCCGACATAGGCCCGCGCGCCGCGCTCGGCAAGCCGACCCGCGCCGCCCCCTTCTGGCTGCCCGCCCGATCCGCTAGCCTTACGCCATGATCGACAAGCTGGAAATGCTGATCGCGCTGGCCACCGAACGCCATTTCGGCCGCGCCGCTGACACGCTGGGTATCGCCCAGCCGTCGCTTTCGGGCGGCATCCGGCAGCTCGAGGAACAGCTCGGCGTGCAGCTTGTCTTCCGCGGCTCGCGCTTTCAGGGGCTGACGCCGGAAGGCCAGCGCGTCCTCGACTGGGCGCGGCGGATCGTCGGCGACGCGCGCACGCTGAAGGACGAGATGCGGGCGGTGAAATCCGGCGTCTCGGGCAACCTGCGGCTCGGCGTGATCCCCACCGCGCTGCCGATGGTCGCCCGCCTGACCGAACCCTTCCTTTCGAAAAACCCGAACGTCCGCGTCACCATCCTGTCGATGACCAGCTATGAAATCCTCGAAGCCATCGAAAACCTGACCATCGACGCGGGCGTGACCTATCTGGAAAACGAACCCCTCGGCCGGGTCGAGAAAGTGCCGCTGCACAGCGAACGCTACGAGCTTCTGGTGGCCGAAACCTCGCCGCTCGCTGGCCTGGCCGAGGTGTCCTGGGAAGAGGCCGGCGCACAGCCGCTTTGCCTGCTGACCGGCAACATGCAGAACCGCCGGATCATCAACCAGCACCTTGCCTCGGTCGGCCTGTCGGCCGCGCCGCGCGTCGAATCAAACTCCACCATCGCGCTTGTGGCCCACGTGGTGACCGGGCGCTGGGCCTCGATCGTGCCGATGACCTTGGCCGAGATGTTCGGCCGCGGCGCGGGGCTCGCCGCCATTCCCATCGCCGATACCGGCGCTAAGCACGTCGTCGGCCTGATCGCCGCCCACCGCGACCCGCATACCCCGCTTTTGTCGGCGCTTCTGGACGAAGCCCGCCGGGTGGCGCGGGATTGATAGGATGGGGCTATCAATCGACGCATAAGTAACCTTGATTCTCCTATCGCCCGCGCGCATACGAAACGCGATCCACATCCGCTTTTTCCGCAAGGCCCGCGCATGCCGACAGTGACCGAAGCAAGGGTAAGCGACATAGTCGCCGACCATCTGGCCCTGGAAGGCCCGCTTCTGCCGATCCTCCACGCCGTGCAGGCCGCCTTCGGCCATGTCCCGCGCGAGGCGCTGCCGGTGATCGCCGGGGGGCTGAACCTCAGCCGCGCCGAGGTGCATGGCGTCGTCAGCTTCTACCACGACTTCCGCGAAAGCCCCGCCGGGCGCCACACCGTCAAGCTCTGCCGGGCCGAAGCCTGCCAGGCGATGGGGGCCGACGATCTGGCCGCCCGTGCCAAGGCCCGCCTCGGGGTGGACTGGCACGAAACCACGCCGAACGGCGCCGTCACGCTGGAGCCGGTCTTCTGCCTCGGCCTCTGCGCCTGCGGACCGGCGGCGCTGGTCGATGGCGAGGTTGTCGGGCGGGTGAGCGACAAAAGCCTCGATGCGATCCTGACGGAGTGCGGGGCATGAAGGTCTGGCTTTCGCAGGATGCCGCCTCGAAGGCGCTGGGGTCCGAGAGGGTCGCCGCCGCCATCCACGCGGCGGGGCCCGACGTGACCCTGATCCGCACCGGCTCGCGCGGGATGATCTGGCTGGAACCGCTTCTGGAAGTCGAAACGCCGGAAGGCCGCGTCGCCTACGGGCCCGTCATGCCCGAAGACGTGCCCTCGATCCTGAACGGCACCGCCAAGTCGCTCGGCCTGACAGACGATCTGCCCTGGATGAAGGGCCAGACACGCCTGACCTTCGCCCGTGTCGGCGTCACCGACCCCCTGTCGCTGGCCGATTACGAAGCGCACGGCGGCCTGACCGGCCTGCGCCGGGCGCTTGGGGTGACGGGTGCGGAGATCGTGGCCGAAGTCACCGAAAGCGGCCTGCGCGGGCGCGGCGGCGCGGGGTTCCCGACGGGAATCAAGTGGAAGACGGTGGCCGAGGCGAAGGGTGCGCAGAAATACATCGTCTGCAACGCGGATGAGGGCGACAGCGGCACTTTCGCCGACCGGATGCTGATGGAGGGCGATCCCTTCTGCCTGATCGAGGGCATGGCGATCGCCGGACTGGCGACCGGGGCGACCAGGGGCTACGTCTATATCCGCAGCGAATACCCCGACGCGATCCGGGTGATGGAGGACGCCGTGCAGGTGGCCCGCAAGGCGGGGCTTCTGGGCCCCTCGGTGCTGGGCTCGGGCAAGGCGTTCGACATCGAGAACCGGGTGGGCGCGGGGGCCTATGTCTGCGGCGAGGAAACAAGCCTCCTGAACAGCCTCGAAGGCAAGCGCGGTGTGGTGCGCGCCAAGCCGCCGCTTCCGGCGCTGCAAGGATTCATGGGCCGGCCCACAGTCGTCAACAACGTCATCTCGCTCGCCACCGTCCCGGTGATCCTTGAAAAGGGCGCGGCCTACTACGAGAGCTTCGGCCTCGGCCGGTCGCGCGGCACCATGCCCTTGCAGATCGCGGGGAACGTGAAGCACGGTGGGCTCTACGAGACCGGCTTCGGCCTGACCCTCGGCCAGATCGTCGACGACATCGCGGGCGGCACCGCCCCCGGGCGCCCGGTCAAGGCGGTGCAGGTCGGCGGGCCCCTGGGCGCCTACTTCCCCCGCGCGCTTTTCGGCACGCCCTTCGGGTATGAGGAATACGCGGCCAAGGATGGTCTGGTCGGCCATGCCGGGATCGTCGTCTTCGACGACAGCGCCGACATGCTGAAACAAGCCCGCTTCGCCCTGGAATTCTGCGCCATCGAAAGCTGCGGCAAATGCACCCCCTGCCGCATCGGCGCGGTGCGCGGCGTCGAGACGGTGGACCGCATCGCCGCCGGTGATGCGGACGCGGCGGCGATCCTGACCGACCTCTGCCAGACGATGAAGTTCGGCTCGCTCTGCGCGCTCGGTGGGTTCACCCCCTATCCGGTGATGAGCGCGCTCAACCACTTCCCTGATGATTTCGCCACCCGCAAGGAGGCCGCCGAATGAAAGATTTCATCCTTCCCGACGCCGACTTCGGCACCCCCGCCGCCCGGGTCAAGGATACCGTCACCCTCACCGTCGACGGCTTCCCGGTCACCGTCCCCGTGGGCACCTCGGTGATGCGCGCGGCCTTCGAGGCCGGGATCAAGGTCCCCAAGCTCTGCGCCACCGACAGCGTCGACGCCTTCGGCTCCTGCCGCCTTTGCCTTGTCGAGATCGAGGGCCGCGCGGGCACCCCCGCCTCCTGCACCACCCCGGTCGCCGCCGGCATGGTCGTCCATACCCAGACGCCGAAGATCAAGGCGATCCGCAAGGGGGTGATGGAGCTTTACATCTCGGACCACCCGCTCGACTGCCTGACCTGCTCGGCCAACGGCGACTGCGAGCTGCAGGACATGGCGGGCGTCGTCGGCCTGCGCGATGTGCGGTATGAGGCGCCCAAGAATTCTGAGATGACCACCCACTTCCGCGCCAAGGACACCTCGGGCCTCGTCAACCCGCAATGGATGCCGAAGGACGATTCGAACCCCTACTTCTCCTACGACCCCTCCAAGTGCATCGTCTGCTCGCGCTGCGTCCGTGCCTGCGAGGAAGTGCAGGGCACCTTCGCGCTGACCATCGAGGGCCGGGGCTGGGACAGCCGCGTCTCGCCCGGCATGCACGAAAACTTCTTCGACAGCGAATGCGTCAGCTGCGGCGCCTGCGTGCAGGCCTGCCCGACCGCCACACTGCAGGAGAAGTCGGTGATCGAGATCGGCACCCCCGACCGCTCGGTCATCACCACCTGCGCCTATTGCGGCGTCGGCTGTTCCTTCAAGGCGGAACTCAGGGGCGACGAGCTGGTGCGCATGACGCCCTACAAGCACGGCAAGGCCAACCGCGGGCATAGCTGCGTGAAGGGCCGTTTCGCCTACGGCTATGCCAGCCACAAGGACCGCATCCTGAACCCGATGATCCGCGACACGATCGACGAGCCCTGGCGCGAAGTCTCGTGGGCGGAAGCCTACAGCTTCGCTGCCACCCGCCTGCGCGCCATCCAGGCCAGGCACGGCAAGGATTCCATCGGCGTCATCACCTCGTCGCGCTGCACGAACGAGGAAACCTACCTCGTGCAGAAGCTCGCCCGTGCCGTCTTCGGCAACAACAACACCGACACCTGCGCCCGCGTCTGCCATTCGCCCACCGGCTACGGGTTGCGCAGCACCTTCGGCACCTCGGCCGGCACGCAGGATTTCGACTCGGTCGAGCACACCGACGTGGTCATCGTCATCGGCGCCAACCCGACCGAAGGCCACCCGGTCTTTGCCTCGCGCCTGAAAAAGCGCCTGCGGCAGGGCGCGCAACTGATCGTCATCGACCCCCGCCGCATCGACCTGGTCCGCACCCCCCATATCGCGGCCGCCCATCACCTGCCGCTGAAACCCGGCACCAACGTCGCCGTCGTCACCTCGCTGGCCCACGTGATCGTGACCGAGGGCCTTGCCGACGAGCACTTCATCCGCACCCGCTGCGACTGGGACGAGTTCCAGGACTACGCCGAATTCGTCTCCGACCCCCGCCACTCGCCCGAGGCGACCGAGCTTCTGACCGGCGTTCCCGCCGCCGAACTGCGCGCCGCCGCGCGGCTTTTCGCCCGGGGCGGCAACGGCGCCATCTACTACGGCCTCGGCGTCACCGAGCATTCGCAGGGCTCGACCACCGTCATGGCCATCGCCAACCTGGCGATGCTGACCGGCAATATCGGCCGCGTCGGCGTCGGTGTGAACCCGCTGCGCGGGCAGAACAACGTCCAGGGCGCGTGCGACATGGGGTCCTTCCCGCACGAGCTTCCGGGCTACCGCCATGTCTCGGATGACGCCACCCGCGCCATCTACGAAGCGCTCTGGGGTGTCGCCATCAGCGACGAGCCGGGCCTGCGCATCCCCAACATGCTCGACGCCGCGGTCGACGGCACGTTCAAGGGCCTCTACTGCCAGGGCGAGGACATCCTGCAATCCGACCCTGATACCAAGCATGTCTCGGCCGGCTTGGCGGCGATGGATTGCGTCATCGTCCACGACCTTTTCCTGAACGAAACCGCGAACTACGCCCACGTCTTCCTGCCCGGCTCGACCTTCCTGGAAAAGGACGGCACCTTCACCAACGCCGAACGCCGCATCAACCGCGTCCGCAAGGTGATGGCGCCAAGGAACGGCAAGGCCGACTGGGAGGTGACCCAGGACCTCGCCAATGCGATGGGCGCGGGCTGGACCTACACCCACCCCAGCCAGATCATGGACGAAATCGCCATGACGACGCCCAGCTTCGCGGGCGTGAGCTATGAACGGCTGGAAACCCTCGGGTCCGTCCAGTGGCCCTGCAACGACAAGGCGCCCGAAGGCACGCCGATCATGCATATCGATGGCTTCGTGCGGGGCAAGGGCAAGTTCATCGTCACCGAATACGTGGCGACCGACGAAAAGACCGGCCCGCGCTTCCCGCTGCTGCTGACGACGGGGCGCATCCTTTCCCAGTACAACGTCGGCGCCCAGACCCGCCGCACCGCGAACGTCGAATGGCACCGCGAGGATGTGCTGGAAATCCACCCTCATGACGCCGAGAACCGCGGCGTCAAGGATGGTGACTGGGTCAAGCTCGCCTCGCGTTCGGGCGACACGACGCTGCGCGCCGAAATCACCGACCGCGTTTCGCCCGGCGTCGTCTACACCACCTTCCACCACCCGGACACGCAGGCCAACGTCATCACCACCGACTATTCCGACTGGGCGACGAACTGCCCGGAATACAAGGTGACGGCGGTGCAGGTCATGCCTTCGAACGGGCCGACCGAATGGCAGGCCGACTATTCGGCCTTTGCCGAACTGTCGCGGCGCATCCTGCCGGCGGCGGAATGACCGAGGCGTCGCGCCCCGCCCTGCGGCGCGCCTTCCGGGCGGGCCGCTGGGAATCCGGCGCCCGCGCCGTACCGGCCGAGGTGCCGGTGGCGCTGGTCTACAACGGCACGACGCAGGCCGTGATGATGGCGACGCCGGCGGACCTTGAGGACTTCGCGGCCGGGTTCTCCCTGACGGAGGGCATCGTTGGCGATCTTTCCGAAATCCGGGAACTCGACAAGGCTGACGGCGAAAACGGCATCGAGCTTCGCCTCTGGCTCGCCCCCGAGGCCGAGGCGCGCTTTGCCGCCCGCCGCCGCGCCCAGGTCGGGCCGGTCGGCTGCGGGCTTTGCGGCATCGACAGCCTGGCCGAGGCGCTGCGCCCCCTGCCAACCGTCGCCGGGGCGCTCCGCCTTTCGCCGCGCGACGTGGCTGCGGCGATGGCCGGCCTCACCCACGCCCAGCCCCTCAATCTCGCCACCCGCGCCGTCCATGCCGCCGGCTTCTGGCAGCCGGGGCGCGGTGTCACCGTCACCCGCGAGGATGTGGGCCGCCACAACGCGCTTGACAAGCTCGCCGGCGCGCTCGCCCGGGCGGGCACCGATGCGGCCGCCGGCGCGCTCGTCCTCACCTCGCGCCTGTCGGTCGACATGGTGCAGAAGGCCGCGATGATCGGCGCGCCGGTCCTGCTTGCCGCCTCGGCCCCCACTGCGCTTGCCATCGAAACCGCCGAAGCTGTGGGCCTTACCCTGGTCGCGGTGGTGCGCGGCGAGGATTTCGAGGTCTTCACCCATCCCCGCCGCATCGCCGAAAGCCCTGCCTCCGAAAGTGCCGAAGATGTCGCCTGACAAGATGGTCCACATGGCGAACCAGATCGCCCAGTTCTTCGAAACCAAGCCGCATGACGAAGGCGTCGCGGGCTTCGCCGAGCATATCAACCGCTTCTGGGAACCCCGGATGCGCCGCCAGCTTCTGGACCACGTCGCCGCCGGCGGGGCGGGCCTGCGCCCGCTGGCGTTGGAGGCCACCGCGCTGATCCGCCCGCCAAAGGCCGCCTGAGGTTCGCCTCCGGCACGGCGGCGGATCGTCTACCCGAACGTACCTCAGTCGCGCCTGTACATACCCTTCATGCGCCCACTGCCGTCGGGTTGCCCTCCGAGGGGTAGCATCTGGCGCCCGGCGCCGCCTCCGGACCTGGAGAAGAAAGGGCCTCTTCGGAATCACCCCCCGCCCCCTTGGCAGGGCCCATCAGCCCTGCCATGCGACAGCGGTTCCACTCGCCACCCCGTCGCCAAAGCGACCGGGGATCGCCCGACCGCCCATATGGGCGGGCGATACCGCCCGCCCGCGGTCAGGCGATCCCCTCTGTCATCGCGCGTGTCAGCGGCCGGGTGG
>JBJXFU010000078.1:0-7953 GCA_046155885.1 Paracoccaceae bacterium | reverse complement strand
CCCCCCCCCCCCCCCCCCCCCCCCCCCCCCCCCCCCCCCCCCCCCCCCCCCCCCCCCCCCCCCCCCCCCCCCCCCCCCCCCCCTCCTCACCCGGAGCCACGCCCATGACCTTCGACCGCAAGAACGCCCGCGACATCTACCCCCCCACCGGCCCCGAGCGGACCGCCAAGAGCTGGCAGACCGAGGCCGCGATGCGGATGCTGATGAACAACCTGCATCCCGACGTGGCCGAGAACCCCCATGAGCTTGTCGTCTACGGCGGCATCGGCCGGGCGGCGCGCACCTGGGGCGATTTCGACCGCATCGTCGTCACGCTGAAGGACCTCGAGGACGACGAAACCCTGATCGTCCAGTCCGGCCGCCCCGTCGCCGTCGTCCGCACCCACCCCGACGCCCCCCGCGTGCTCATCGCCAACTCGAACCTGGTGCCGAAATGGGCGACCTGGGAGCATTTCAACGAACTCGACCGCAAGGGGCTCGCGATGTACGGCCAGATGACCGCCGGATCGTGGATTTACATCGGAACCCAGGGCATCGTGCAGGGAACCTACGAGACGTTCGCGGAAGCCGGCCGCCAGCACTACGGCGGCTCGCTCAAGGGGAAATGGATACTCACCGGCGGCCTCGGCGGCATGGGGGGCGCGCAACCCCTCGCGGCGGTGATGGCCGGCGCCTGCTGCCTCGCCGTCGAATGCGACGAGACGCGGATCGATTTCCGTATCCGTACCATGTATTTGGACGCCAAAGCGAAGACTCTGGATGAAGCGCTGACTCTGATCGCCGACTGGACTGCGAAGGGCGAGGCAAAGTCTGTCGGCCTTCTCGGCAACGCCGCTCAGGTCTTCCCCGAACTTCTCGCCCGGATGCAGGCGGGCGGGCCGCGCCCCGACATCGTCACCGACCAGACCTCGGCGCACGATCCCCTCCACGGCTACCTGCCGCTCGGCTGGTCCGTCGCCGACTGGCGGGCGAAGCAGGAAACCGATCCGGCGGCGGTGCAGACGGCCGCCCGCGCCAGCATGAAGGCGCATGTCGCCGCGATGGTCGGCTTCTGGAACGCCGGCGTCCCGACACTCGACTACGGCAACAACATCCGCCAGGTCGCCAAGGACGAGGGGCTGGAGAATGCCTTCGCCTTCCCCGGCTTCGTGCCCGCCTACATCCGCCCCCTCTTCTGCAAGGGCATCGGCCCCTTCCGCTGGTGCGCGCTGTCCGGAGACCCCGAGGACATCTACGCCACGGATGCCGCGATGAAGAAACTCTTCCCCGACAACGCCCACCTGCACCGCTGGCTCGACATGGCGCGCGAGCGCATCGCCTTCCAGGGCCTGCCCGCCCGCATCTGCTGGATCGGTCTCGGCGACCGGCACCGCGCCGGGCTGATGTTCAACGAGATGGTCGCCTCGGGCGAACTCAAGGCCCCCATCGTCATCGGCCGCGACCACCTCGATTCAGGCTCCGTCGCCAGCCCCAACCGCGAGACCGAGGCGATGAAGGATGGCTCCGACGCGGTGTCGGACTGGCCGCTTCTCAATGCGCTCGTCAACACCGCGAGCGGGGCCACCTGGGTCAGCCTCCACCACGGCGGCGGGGTGGGCATGGGCTATTCCCAGCACGCGGGCGTGGTGATCGTGGCCGACGGCACGCCCGAGGCGGCGAAGCGGATCGGCCGGGTCCTCTGGAACGACCCGGCCTCCGGCGTCTGGCGCCACGCCGACGCGGGCTACGACACCGCCATCGCCTGCGCAAAGGACAAGGGGCTCAGGCTGCCGACGATCCTGGGGAACTGAGAAAGACGCCCGACGGTCCTTCGGAAACTCCCTCAACAGGCAGAAATTTCACGAAATTTCTGCCCGCCCCGCAAATCCTTCGTGAAGGATTTGCGCCTCCGCCCCGTCGCAAAGCGGCCAGACGCCGTCACCGGCGCGGCCTAGCTTCGCCCGCATGAACCGCCCCGCCGCTCCTTCCTCCATGACCGCATCCGACTACGCCCGTCTCATCGACGCCGAGACCTGGGCCTTCGTCCGCGCGACCGAGGCCTGGTACCCCCCGGAAACAGCCAGCTTCACCATCGCCGAACAGCGCGCGATCTATGACCGGATGTGCGCGGCCTTCGATGCCCCCCACCCCCACGGCGTCACCGCCTCCGACCGCCCTTTCGGCGGCGTCCCCTGCCGCCTCTACACCCCGCCCGCCGCCCCCGCAGGCACCATCCTCGACCTCCACGGCGGCGGCCTTGTGGTGGGCGGGCTGCACAGCCACGACGCGATCTGCGCCGAGATCTGCGCCGCGACCGGCCTCCGCCTCGTCTCGGCCGATTACCGGCTCTGCCCCGAACACCTCCACCCCGCCGGGCTCAACGATACCCTCGCCGCCCTCCGCGCCATCCGCGCCGCGTTTCCCGGGCCCCGCGTCGTCGCCGGCGACAGCTCGGGCGGCAACCTCGCTGCCGCCGCCGCCCACGCGACCCGCTCCGAAACCCCCGGGCTCGCCGGCCAGGTGCTCATCTACCCCGGCCTCGGCGGCGACCGCACCAGGGGCAGCTACGTGACGAACGCCCACGCGCCCATGCTCACCACCGCCGACATCGCCTTCTACGCCGGCATCCGCTTCCCCGGCGGCGTCGTACCGCCCGACCCGGGCCCAGCCGTCGCCCCCCTGACCGACCCCGACGTCTCGGGCCTTCCCCCCACCGTCATCAGCATCGCCGAATGCGATCCCCAAGCCGATGACGGCCCCGCCTACGCAGCCCGCATCGCCGCCGCCGGGGGCCGCGCGCAGGTCATCGCCGAGCCCGGCCTTGTCCACGGCTGGCTCCGCGCCCGCCATTCGGTCGGCCGCGCGCGCCGGGGCTTCGACCGGATCACCGGCGCGATCTCGGCCCTCGCGGCAGGCCGCTGGCCGCCGGTGCCCGCGTGACGAAGCCCAGCGCGGCCAGCTTCGCCGTCCTGATGCTGGCGCTCTCGATGGTGGGCTTCGGCCTGGTGCCGCTCTTCGCCCGCCGGATGACCGATGCGGGCCTCGCCCCGGCGGCGGTGTCGATGTTCCGCTACATGCTGCCGGCGCTGGTCTTCCTGCCCTTCCTGAAACTCCGGGGGCAGGCCGGCCGGACGACGCTCTGGGGCTTTTCCTCGGGCCTTCTCGTCACCTTCGGCTGGGTCGGCTACGTCAAGTCCCTGACGATGATCCCGGTGCCGGTCGCCGGGGTCCTCTACATGACCTACCCGCTCTTCACCCTCGCCGTCGGCTGGGCGGTCTTCCGCGACCGGCCCCACCCCCTCTCCATCCTGGCCGGCGCGATCATCCTCGCCGCCGCCGCGCTGGTCTCCGATTTCGGCGGAGCGGGCGGCCGGATCGCGCCCGAAGCCGTCCTCCTCGCGCTCGCCGCGCCCGCCTCCTTCGGCCTCGGCATCAACGTGCTGGCCCGCAAGATGGTGGCGATCCCTATGCCCTCGCGCATCGCCGCCTTTTCCTCGGGCTCGACGCTCGGCCTCCTCCCGGTGATCGCCACCATCCCGCTCGCCCGGGTGATCCCGCCCGACCTCACCGGCTGGCTGAACGTCGCGGGGCTGACCTTCCTGACCGCCTTCCTGCCGCAGATCCTCTACAATACCTACGTCCCCAAGGTCGGTGCGGCGAAGTCCGGCGCCGTCGGCGCGCTCGAGCTTCCCACCATGTTCGCCGTCGGCTGGCTCTTCCTCGGCGACGCCGTGGGCCCCCGCGAAGCCGTCGCGGGCGCGCTCGTCCTCGCCGCCATCCTGCTCACCCCGGCGCGCGAACCCCCTGTTCCCGACGCCCTTCCCGTGCCACCATCGCCCGGCAAGCTCCGCCCCGGCGCCCGCCCCGGCGCCCGCCCCGACGCCCGCCCTGAGGGAACCCCATGACCGCCCACCACCGCCCGAACCTCACCCATGCCGAGGAACGCGCCGACCTCGCCGCCGCCTTCCGCTGGACCGCCCGCCTGAACATGCACGAAGCGGTGGCCAACCACTTCTCGCTCGCCGTGAACCCGGAAGGCACGCAGTTCCTGATCAACCCCTTCGCCCGCCACTTCGCGCGGATGAAGGCGTCGGACCTTCTTCTCCTCGACGCCAACGACCCCGAAACCCTGAACCGTCCCGGCGCGCCCGACCCCACCGCCTGGGGCCTGCACGGCTCGATCCACCGCCGCGTGCCGCGTGCGGCTTGCGTCATGCATGTCCATTCCGTGCACGCCACCGTCCTCGCCTGCCTTCAGGACTCGCGCTTGCCGCCCCTCGACCAGAACGCCTGCATGTTCTTCGGGCCGCGTCAGGTGGCCGATCCCGGCTTCGGCGGCATGGCCTTTGAATCCGAAGGCGAACGCTGCGCCGGCCTGCTCATGGACCCGCGCGTGAAGGCGATGATCATGGGCAACCACGGCGTCCTCGTCATCGGCCGCGACGTGGCCGACGCCTTCAACACCCTCTACTACTTCGAACGCGCCGCCGAGACCTATGTCCGCGCCCTCCAGACCGGGCGGCCCTTGCGGGTGCTTTCCGACGAAGTGGCCGAAAAGACCGCGCAGGAATGGGACGACTACCCCAGCACCGCCGGGCACTTCCTGAGCGAGATCAAGGCGCTGCTCGATGCCGGCGGCGAAGACTTCAGGAACTAGCTTGGACACCCCCGCCGCCGAAGCGGACCGCTACCCCGAGCCGGGCAAGCTCGAACTGATCTGGGGCGAAGGCTTCATGTCGCCCGGCGGCCCGACCGAGATCGCCCGCATCCTCGCCGGGGCCGACCTGACCGGGATGACTGTCCTCGACCTCGGATCGGGCCTCGGCGGCGCGGACATGGCCTTGGTCCGCAACCACGGCGCAAGGCATGTCACCGGGGCGGACGTGCAACCCGAACTCGTCGAGCAGGCCGCCGCCAGCGCACGGGCGCGGGGCCTGTCGGACCAGATTTCCTACAGGCTCATCCAGCCCGGCCTCCTGCCCTTTCCCGATGCGGGCTTCGACGCCGTCTTCTCGAAGGACGCGATCATCCATGTCGGCGACAAGGCCGCGCTTTACGCCGAAATCTTCCGCATACTGCGGCCGTCGGGGCGGCTCTTTGTCAGCGACTGGCTGAAAGGGACCGGCGCGGACGCCGATGCGCTGGCCGCCGAGTTCGTCGAGGCGGCGGGCCACCCGTTCCACATGGTCACGCTATCCGACATCGCCGGCATCGTCCGGGGCGCGGGCTTCACGGAAGTCCGGACCGAGGACCGCGGAACCTGGTACCTCGGCGAGGCGCAGGCCGAACTCGCGCGGCTGCAGGGCGACATGGGCCGCGACTTCGCGCGCCGGTTCGGCGAAAGAGCCCATGCTGACGAAACCGATTTCTGGCGCGTGCTCCTGCGGGTGGTCGGACAGGGCGGCATGAGCCCCGGCCACATCCGCGCCCGCAAACCCTGACGGCTCAGCGTAGGAACGACCCCGCCGTCATCCCCGCCGGAACCGGCACGCCCATCCGCGTCAGGATCGTCGGCGCAAGGTTTAACTGGCCGATCACCGCCTCCGCCGCCGGCCCCTCGCCGCCCCCGAACCAGTAAAGCGCCGCGTCCGTCTGGTCCTCCGTCGGCCCGCCGTGATGCCCGCGCGCGTCCTGCCCGTGATCGGCCGTCACCATCACCTCATAACCCGCCCGCCGCCACCCGGCGATGTAAGGCGCAAGCTGCGCGTCCAGCCGGTAGCAGGCGTCGTCCATCTCTTCGCAATCGTGGTGGAACCGGTGGCCGAGGCTGTCGAGCGTGCAGGTATGCAGGATCCCGTAGTCGATCCCGAACCGCCCGGTCAGCATGGCCAGCGTCGCGAACAGGTCGGCATCGGCCGGCGTCGCCTGGTTATAGCCGCTGTCGCCCGTCATCGTGTGGAACCGCCCATGCGTGATCGGCCCGCCAGGTTCGTCATATTCGATGTCGCGCACGGGGTCGAAGGGTGCGCGGTTGAAGAATTCCGACCAGAAGGAATGCGCGACCGCGCCGGTCTTCAGCCCGGCCTTAGCGGCCTCCGAGAAAACGTCCGGCTGAGCCAGCCTGAAGACATAGTTGTTGCCCCATGATCCGTGCACCTGGGGGGCGACGCCCGTGTGGATCGAGGCATAGCACGAGGCCGAGGTCGAGGGCAGCACCGACCGGTGCCGCCAGACCCGCGCCTCTCCGCTCGCGACCCAGCCCTCGAGGTTGCCGAAAAGCCGCCGCCAGTTCCGGTAGGGAACCCCGTCGATGATGAGGAGAAGAAGCTTGCCGGACATCGTTCACACTTCCTTAACCAGACCTGGCGAGGCTCGCCCGGTGAGTTTTCTGGGAACTATCAGCGACGCTGACCTCTGGATCGGGCAGCTCTTCTCGGCGCAGGCGGTCGCCAAGGGGGGTGTGATCCGCCGTTCGATCTGGGATGCGGAGCGAAAGGTCTGGCGCAGGCGGCTGGAACTCGAGGTGCGCCGGCGCGGCTTCCACATGCTGGAATGCGGCGGACAGTTCATCATCGTCTGTTCGGCCGAGACCATCCGCATCATCTGCTGAAACCTCGTAACCAGCAGAAATTTCACGAAATATCTGCTGTTGGAAATTCTTCGAGAAGAATTTCCATCAATAAGGACCCCCGGTTTTCAATTCCCCGCGCTTTCCATCTTCCGGTGCGCGATCGTCTCTTCCAGCCACCCCAGCCGCATCTCCGGCACCGAGGACAAGAGAAGGTCGGTGTAATCGTCGAAGGGCGGCGCCAGCACGTCCGACTTCGGCCCGTAGCGCACCACCGCGCCCCGGTACATCACCGCGATGGAATCGGCGATTGACTTCACCGTCGCAAGGTCGTGGGTGATGAACAGATAGGCCACCCCCTCGCGCGCCTGCAGGTCCAGAAGCAGCTTCAGTATGCCCTCCGCCACCAGCGGATCGAGCGCGCTGGTCACTTCGTCGCAGATGATCAGCTTCGGCTTCGCGGCCAGGGCCCGCGCAATGCAGACCCGCTGCTTCTGCCCGCCCGACAACTCCGCCGGATAGCGCTCCGCAAAGCCCTTGCCCATCTCGATGGCGTCCAGAAGCTCGCCCAGGCGCCGGTCGCGATCGGCGCCCTTCAGGCCGAAGTAGAACTCCAGCGGCCGCCCGATGATCGTCGCCACCGTCTGGCGCGGGTTCATCGCCACGTCGGCCATCTGGTAGATCATCTGCAACTCGCGCAGATCGTCCTTCGAGCGCCCGGCCAGCGCCGCCGACAGTTCGCGCCCTGCAAAGCCGACGCGCCCTCGCGACGGCGGCAGAAGCCCGGTGATGGCGCGGGCCAGCGTCGATTTGCCCGACCCGCTCTCGCCCACCACGGCCAGCGTATGCCCCGGCTCCAGCGCCACTGTGACGTTCTTCAGGACGTCGAAGGGAATGCCCGGATAGCGCGCCGTCACGCCGTCCACCGACAGAACCGGCGCCCCGCCCGAGGGCTTCTCGGGATGCTCGTGGGACCGCACGCTGACCAGTGCGCGGGTATAGTCCATGCGCGGCTCGTTGATGATCTGCCCGGTCGCGCCCAGTTCCACCGTCTTGCCGTGCCGCAGCACCATGATCTCGTCGGCCACCTGCGCCACCACGGCCAGGTCATGCGTGATGTAAAGCGCGGCGACCCCGGTATCCCGGATTGCCTCCTTGATTGCCGCCAGCACGTCGATCTGCGTCGTCACGTCGAGTGCCGTCGTCGGCTCGTCGAAGACCACCAGGTCGGGCTTCGGGCACAACGCCATCGCCGTCATCGCCCGCTGCAACTGCCCGCCCGACACCTGATGCGGATACCGCCGCCCGAATCCTTCGGGGTCCGGCAGCCCGAGCTTGCGGAACAGCGCCACCGCGCGCGCCTCGGCCTCGGCCTGCCCCATCACCCCATGCGCCAGCGCCGCCTCGGTCACCTGCTCCATCAGCCGCTTCGCCGGATTGAAGGCTGCCGCCGCCGACTGCGCGAC
>JBJXFU010000058.1:0-47473 GCA_046155885.1 Paracoccaceae bacterium | reverse complement strand
CGCCGTACTGGTCGATCACCGCCTGCGGGGCGATGATGTTGCCCAGCGACTTCGACATCTTCATGCCCTTCTCGTCGAGCGTGAAGCCGTGGGTCAGCACCCCCCGGTAAGGCGCGCGGCCGATGGTTCCGCAGGCCTGCAGCATCGAGGAATGGAACCACCCGCGATGCTGGTCGGTTCCCTCCAGATACAGGTCGGCGAGGCCGTCCTCCGACCCGTCCGCCCGGTCGCGAAGGACGAAAGCATGGGTCGATCCGCTGTCAAACCACACGTCAAGAATGTCGAAGGTCTGTTCATAATCCTGCGGGTTGTGCAGGCCGTTGAGGATTCTGTCCTTGAATCCCGCGACATACCACGCATCCGCGCCCTCATTCTCGAACGCTTCCACGATGCGCGCGTTGACCTCGGGGTCCTTCAGCAGGAAGTCCGGGTCCGTGGGTCTGGCGCCCTTCTTGACGAAGCAGGTCAAGGGAACGCCCCAGGCGCGCTGGCGCGACAGCACCCAGTCGGGGCGTGCCTCGATCATGGAATGCAGGCGGTTGCGGCCACTGGGGGGCGTCCATTCGACAAGCTGGTTGATCGAGTTCAGTGCCCGCTTGCGGATCGTGTCGCCGTAGGTGGACAGGCCGTCATGCAGGCTCTTGTCGATGGCCGCGAACCACTGCGGCGTGTTGCGGTAGATCAGCGGCGCTTTGGACCGCCAGGAATGCGGGTAGGAATGCTTGAGCTTGCCCTTGGCGAAAAGCGCGCCGGAATAGGCCAATTGCTTGATGACGCTGACGTTGGCGGGGCCTTCCTTGCCATCCGGCAGGATGATGTGCTGGCCGCCGAAAAGCGGCAGGTCGGGGCGGTAGGAGCCGTCGGGCTCGACGTTGTAGGTCATCGGCAGGCCGAACTTGAGGCCCATCTGGTAGTCGTCGTCGCCATGGGAAGGGGCGGTGTGGACGAACCCGGTGCCCGCGTCGTCGGTGACATGGTCGCCGGGCAGCATGGGGACATCGTAGTCCCACTCGCCGTTGCCGCCTTCGATGCCGCGGAAGGGGTGGGCAAGAGCCTCAATGAATTCAGGACGCACATAGCAAACCTGGGTTACAGAGGCGACCTTTGCGGCTTTGAAAACTGAATCGGCTAGCGCACGGGCAACAACGATCCTTTCGCCGACTCGTGCCGAACTTCCTTCGGCAACTTCCTTAACCTCGTAAAGCACGTAGCCAACAGAGTCGTTGAACGCCACTGCTCGGTTTTGCGGAATGGTCCACGGAGTAGTTGTCCAGATAACGACGGACGATCCTGCTAAGAGACTAGTCGACAAGGGAACGTGGCCCACTGAAACGCTCACCATCTGGCCTTCGACCGAAGGCTCATCGTCCGGCGTGATCGGAACAAAGACTTCGTTCGGATTTGTGGATTTGAGGCTCAATACCCTAAACCGCACCCAAACCTGATGGCTCGTCACGTCGTGATACTCGACCTCCGCCTCGGCCAGCGCGGTCTTCTCCACCGGCGACCACATCACCGGCTTCGATCCCTGGTAAAGCGATCCGTTCATCAGGAACTTCATGAACTCCGCCGCGATCACCGCCTCGGCGTGGTAATTCATGGTGAGGTAGGGGTCGGCCCAGTTGCCGGTCACGCCCAGCCGCTTGAACTCGGCCCGCTGCACGTCGATCCAGCCTTCGGCGAACTTGCGGCATTCCTGGCGGAAGGCGACGATGTCGACCTTGTCCTTGTCCAG
Source organism: Paracoccaceae bacterium (assembly GCA_046155885.1). Lineage (GTDB taxonomy): Bacteria > Pseudomonadota > Alphaproteobacteria > Rhodobacterales > Rhodobacteraceae > JAOADN01. The sequence continues at coordinate 45,738 of JBJXFU010000058.1, read as the reverse complement.
CCCCTTCGCGCGATACTGCTCCTCGATCTTCCATTCGATCGGCAGCCCGTGGCAGTCCCATCCCGGCACATAGCGCGCGTCGCGGCCCATCATCTGCTGGGACCGGACCACCATGTCCTTGAGGATCTTGTTCAGCGCGTGCCCGATATGCAGGTGCCCGTTGGCGTAGGGCGGGCCGTCATGCAGGGTGAAGGGCGCGCGGCCCGCAGCCTTCTCCCGCAGCCGGTCATAGACCCCGATCCGCTCCCACCGCGCCAGCCACTCCGGCTCGCGCTGCGGCAGGCCGGCGCGCATGGGGAAATCCGTCTCGGGCAGGAAGACGGTCGAACGATAGTCGGGGGTGTCGGGCTGCACGGTGTCGGCGCACATCGGAGGCGGTCCTCAAAGGGGCAAGGGAACGGGGAAAAAGCGGTTCTCTCCCGGCGCCCCTTGGTCAGGACGCCGGGCCGCTAATTCGCAGGGCTGATGGCAGGCCGCGCATGCGGGCGTTATAGTTGCCCGGCCCCGCGAGGTAAAGGAAAGTCGCACCGCCGCGCAGCCGCCACTTCGCGCATCGCTCTTGCGCTTCCGGGCAAGCTTCCGCCAAGATACACTTGGAAATGGGCCGGCCGGCATCGACCGCCGGCCCGCGACAGGACGAGAGGAGCCGCGCCGATGATCCCCGCCAACATGCTCAAATTCTATATCGACGGCGCCTGGGTCGATCCCCTTTCGACCGACCGCATGGGGGTCGAGAACCCGGCGACAGAAGAGATCGTGGCCGAGGTCGCGCTGGGCGCGGAAGGCGATGTGGACCGCGCGGTCGCGGCGGCGCGGCGGGCCTTCCTGTCCTGGACCGAGACGCCGGTTGCGAAACGCATCGCGGTGGTGAAGCGCATCCTCGAAATCTACAACGCGAAGTACGAGGATTTCGCCCAGGTCATGTCCACCGAGATGGGCGCCCCGATCGAATGGGCGCGCGGCGCGCAGGCCTGGGCTGGGCAGGTCCATATCGAGGCGACGATCAAGGCCGCCGAAGAGATGAAGTGGGAATACATGCGGGGCACCACCCGCATCGTCTACGAAGGGATCGGCGTCTGCGCGCTGATCACGCCGTGGAACTGGCCGATGAACCAGATCGCCTGCAAGGTCGCCCCGGCCTTGGTGGCGGGCTGCACGATGCTGCTGAAGCCGTCCGAGATCGCGCCCCTGTCGGGGGTCCTTTTCGCGCAGGTCTGCCACGAGGCGGGGGTGCCGAAAGGGGTCTTCAACCTGGTGAACGGCACCGGTCCGGGGGTGGGGGCGCGGATGTCGTCGCATCCCGAGGTGGACATGGTCAGCTTCACCGGCTCGACCCGCGCCGGAACGATGGTGGCTGCGGCCGCCGCGCCGACAGTGAAGCGGGTGGCGCAGGAGATGGGCGGCAAGTCGCCCAACATCATCCTGCCGAACGCCGACTTCGCCGCCGCCGTGAAGGGCGGGGTCGAGGGCTGCTTCGGCAACACCGGCCAAAGCTGCGACGCGCCGACCCGCATGTTCGTGCCCCGCGCCCGCCATGACGAGGCGCTTTCCCACGCCAAGGCGGTCGCCGACGCGGTCGTCGCGGGCGATCCGCGCGACACCAAGACGACGATGGGGCCGCTGGTGTCGAAAATCCACTTCGACAAGGTGCAGCGCCTGATCCAGGCTGGCATCGACGAAGGCGCCACACTGGTCTGCGGCGGCACGGGGCGACCGGCGGGGCTGAACCGGGGCTGGTTCGTGAAGCCCACCGTCTTCGGCAACGTGACGAACCAGATGACCATCGCGCGCGAGGAAATTTTCGGGCCGGTGCTCTCGATCCTGCCCTACGATTCCATCGACGACGCCGTCGAGATGGCCAACGACTCGCCCTATGGCCTGGCCGCCTTCATCTCCGGGCCGGTGGCGGATGCACAGCCGGTGGCGCGGCGGCTTCGGGCGGGGACGGTGAACCTGAACTACCCCGCCTGGGACACCTTCGCGCCCTTCGGCGGCTACAAACAGTCGGGCAACGGGCGCGAATATGCCGACTGGGGCATCCACGACTTCTGCGAGGTGAAGGGGATCGTCGGCTGGGGGGCGTAAGCCCCCCCGCCTCGCTTCAGCCCTGTTTCGGCGGTTGCCCGGAAAGGGCCGCGCGCAGCTTCGCCGAGCGGTAGGCGTCGAAGACCGACATCGCCCAGACGAAGATGCCGCCCGAAAGCTTGCCCACGACCGACACCTCGGGCGCGGCCGTCTTCAGGGTGACGGCGCCGAGCAGCAGCATGAAGAACAGGAACCCGATGCCGCGATAGGGCTGGCGGTTCAGGACCTGCCCGACGCCGGGAAGCAGGACCGCCACAAGGGCGACGAGGGCAGGGGGCAGGGGGCGCCTCATGCCGCCTGCCTCGCCTCTGTCAGGATGTCGTCGCGCAGTGCCGCAAGCGCCGCGCAAAGCGGCAGCACCCGTTCCGGCGCGACCGGCGCGCGGCCAAGCTCGGCGTCGCGGTAGAGCAGATAGCGCGTCCGGTCGGCCTCTTCCAGAAGGGTGACGATGCGCAGGCCCTTGGGAGAGATCACCAGTTCCTTGACCCGCGCGTCGGCGAACAGCCCCGCATGGCGTTCGACAAGGGTCTCAGGGACACCCCCGCCTTCGCCGTCGCTTCGTACCGCCGTCCCGGGGGGCAGGAAGGCGGGTGTGGGCAGCGTAACGGGCAGCGCGGCGTGGCCCGAGAACGTCTCAAGCCCCGAGGGGCGGGCCAGGATGTCCAGCGTGGCGCGCAGGGGAAGCGGCGCCGGCAGCGACACCATCAGCCAAAGCGCCGGCAGCTTGCGGAAGGCCAGCGCATCGGGGACGAGCTGCAGATCGAACGCGTCAGCCGCAAGCGTGGCGGTGGCGCGCGGAAAGCCGGTGGGCTGCAATCTGGACTCGAAGGCATCGAAACGCCGGGCCAATTGGTCGAAGGCCCGCGCCCGCGCCGCCGCCCGGGCCGCCATCGCGCGGCGAAGGCTCGCCCCGAAGGCAATGGCCAGTCCCGCCGCCAGAACCGCGATCAGGTAGCCCACCGGCCGTTTCCCCCCCGGAAAAGCGCGGCCCGCCCGGTTGTGCCGGGCGGGCCGGTCGTGTCAGTCCCCGCCTAATAGCCCTGCGGTTTCGGCCAGGGCATGGTGAACTGCGCGCCCCGCGCCACGAAGCGGTAGCGCCAGAAGTGGAACCAGAGCGAGGCCACGATGTAGAAGGCCACCATCGCGATGAGCTGCGTGCCGTAGCCCAGGAACACCGCAAAGTAGGTGACCGCGCAGAGGACGATCAGCGCCAGCGCGGGCAAGGGGTGCATCGGATGCACATAGCCCCGCTTGATCGTGTCCAAGGGCCACTTCCGCCGGAACAGGATCATGTTGATCGGCATGAAGGTATAGCCAAGAAGCCCCGAGAGGATCGAGAAGGTGATCACCTGGTCAAGCGGCATCCGAAGCGCGAAGATCAGCGCGATGGGCACCAGGAAGATGATCGACCGGTAGGGCGTGCGGTACTTCGGATGCACCGCCCCGAACCAGCCCGGCAGGTACTTGTCGCGCCCCATCGAGAACCAGGCGCGGCTGGCGTCGTTGATGCAGCCGTTGGCCGAGGCGAGGGTGGCGAAGAGCGTGCCGAAACCCAGAACCACGATCAGGAAGGTCGATCCCGTCAGCTGCGCCGCCGTGAACAAGGGCGCCACCGCGCCGTTCACGCCGTCGCCCAGGTATTCCCAGGGGATGATGCCGACGCAGACATACCAGGTCAGCGTCGCCGCGATGACCAGCGTCATGATCCCCGCGAGCGTGCCGAAGGGCAGCGCACGGGCGGGCGAGCGGACTTCCTCGGCCGCCTGCGTCGTGCCCTCGATGCCAAGGTAGAACCACAGCCCGAAGTGCATCGCCGCGATGATGCCGATCCAGCCATAGGGCAGCGCCGCCTGACCGGACATCAGTTCCGCATGGGCCAGCGGGCTCGACGCGCTCCACGGTGCCTTGGCCGCGAAAAGGATCAGGATCGCGATGAAGGCGAAGGCGGTGATGACGAAGTTGAAGTTCAGCGTCGCCAGCACGCCCCGGTAGTTGAGCCAGGCGAGGAAGACGATGGACAGGACGATATAGGCCCTCTGGTCGATCGGCGCGGCCGATCCCGTCATGTCCGCCGCGACCGAGATCAGGTAGCCCAGCGTGATGGCGTTGCCGGCCTCGAGCATCGTGTAGGCGAAGACGAGGTAGAGGCCCACGTTGAAGGCCATGAGCGGCCCGACGATGTGCTTGGCCTGGGTGTACTGTCCGCCTGCGGCGGCGACGGTCGAGGTGACCTCGCTGTCGATCATGGCGACGCAGGTGTAGAGGATCCCCGCGAACCAGCAGGCGATCAGCGCCGCATAGGCGCCGCCCTTCTGCACCGCGAAGTTCCAGCCCATGTATTCGCCCACAAGGACTATGCCCACGCCCAGCGCCCAGATATGCGCCGGCCCGAGGACGCGCAGAAGCCCGATCTTGGTGCCGTGCGGTCCCATGCCGTCGGCGACAGGCGAGGTGATGTCGGTCTGTGCCATTTTCCCCTCTCCCTTCAGAGCTTGTGCTTTTCGGTCATCGCTTCGATCTCGCCTTCACGCGACGACGTGAGCACGTCCTCGGAATAGGTCGTATCGGTCGTGTACCAGTCCCAGAGCATGTGCAGCGCGAAAAGCGCCGACAGCGCCCAGGCGACATAATCCATCATCTGCCACATGGCGCGCTCCTATTTCCCGTCGAATTTTTCAGAGATGACATCGCGGTATTCCTGTTCGGACAGCCGCAGCATCAGCGCGTAGTAGCCCACGATCACCACGATCATCACGATCAGGCTGCCCCAGGTGAAGGAGTAGTCGAAGCGCGCGGTGATCATGTCATGGGCCGAGGCCGGGTCGGCGAAGCCGAGCTGGTTCCAGCGTTCCACCATCGTGGGGTTCTGGCCGAGGCTTTCCCAGGTGGGGTTCTCGACCGCCACGATGTTCCGCGCGGCGCCTGACAGGCCCAGGATGCCGGGCAACAGGAGGGCACCGACGGTCAGAGCCATCAGCAGGATCACGTCGATGAACTGGCTGGCGCGGCCCTGCTTCGGGGGTGTGTATCGGGCCATTGTCAGCGCCCTCCCCTGGCTTCGTCGAGGAACTTGATGTCGAGCCCGTAGATGAAGTCGCGGTCCTCGCGGTAGTGCTTCAGCATCGCCATGATCGCGGCGGTGTTGAACAGAAGGACGATCGCGCCGCCGATCAGCAGCACCGTGCGGGCCGCGCCGCTGGGCGCGAGGTCCCAGGTGGCCCAGGCCACGAAGATCATCGATATCCACAGGCCGATGACGAATGCCCAGGCGATCGCCACGTCGCGCCGGTGCATCGTCTCGACCCTTTGGGTGAGATCAGCCACTTTGTCCTCCCTTCGGCCTGTTGTCTTGCCGGAACGGGCGCGGCCGCAGCGCCGTTTCTCTGACCGGCAATATTTTTTCCCCACAGGTGAGGCAGACTGCGACAATCTGTCAAGCCATTCCGGGATTGTCGCCAAATCTGTTGCCGGTTTCCCGTGAGGCGTCGCAGTCAGCCCCGGATGCGGCCGGGCCCGCGCGGGCCGGAAAGGGGCGGCCGGCGGGCGCGACGGTCGGCGCCGGGGCCGGCGGGATCAGAGCCTGACTGGGTCGGCCTTGGCGATGCGGTCGAGGTCCATCAGAAGCCGGACGAGCCCGCCCATGTCCGACAGGCGGACCATGTTCGGCCCGTCCGACGGCGCGCGGTCGGGGTCGTCGTGGGTTTCGATGAAGACCCCCGCGATGCCCAGCGCCACCGCCGCCCGCGCCATCGCCGGGGCAAAGCGCCTGTCCCCGCCCGAGGCGCCGCCCTGCCCGCCGGGGGCCTGTACCGAATGCGTGGCGTCCATGATCACCGGCCAGCCGGTCGCGGCCATGATCGGCAGTGACCGCATGTCAGCCACCAGCGCGTTGTAGCCGAACGAGGCGCCGCGTTCGGTCAGCAGGATGCGCTGGTTGCCGGTGCTTTCGACCTTGGCCGCGACATTGGCCATGTCCCAGGGGGCCAGGAACTGGCCCTTCTTGATGTTGACCGCCGCACCCGTCGCCCCGGCGGCGAGCAGAAGATCGGTCTGGCGGCAGAGAAAGGCGGGGATCTGGATCACGTCCACCGCCGCCGCCGCCTCGCGCGCCTGGCCTTCGTCATGCACATCGGTCAGCACCGGCACGCCGAGGGCCGACCGGATGTCCGAGAGGATCCGCAGCCCGGCCTCGATGCCCACGCCCCGGCGCCCCGACAGCGAGGTGCGGTTGGCCTTGTCGTAGCTCGCCTTGAAGACGAAGCCCGCGCCTGCGTCCCGGCAAACCTCGGACATCGCGCCTGCGATCATCTGCGCGTGGTCGGCGCTTTCGATCTGGCAGGGGCCAGCGATCACCGTCAGGGGCAGGTCGTTGCCGACGGCAAGGCCGCCGATCACTACCGTCTTCATCTCCGCCATGCGTCCTCCGGGGCGGCCGCTTCCGGGCTCAGGCCGCCACCTGCTCGCGCAGGATCGCGGCGGTCAGCGACAGCATCAGGTAGATGCCACCGAAGACGAGGAAGGCCAAGAGCGTGTTCTCGAAGGCGCGGGGATAGGTGGGTTCGTCCGGCGCCACGGGGCTGACCCCCACGGACAGATAGCGGACCTGCCGGTTCGCCTCGATCCGCGCCGCTTCAAGCTGCTGCATCGCCTGCCCCAGCATGAGCTGCCGCGTTTCCAGATCGGCCTCGGCGATGCGCAACTGCCCGGAGACCGAGGCGAGCGATGCACCCGTGGCGCTGTCTTCGGTCAGCGACCGGCGAAGCTCGGCGATCAGCGCCTCCAACCGCGAGATATCGCCCTTCGCGCCATCGACGCGCGCCTGGTTCGGCTCCGGGTTGTCCAGAAGCTGGTCAAGCTCCAGCTTCTTCTTCCGCAGTTCCACCTCGAAGGTGGAGACCTGGTTCATGATCACCGTGGACTCGGTCTTGGGGTCGAGCACGCCGAGCTTCTCCTGCAGGTCGATCACCGTCTTCTGCGCCGCTCCGACCTTGCCTTCGGCATCGGCGAAGCTGTCGCGCGCGTCTTTCATCTGGTCCTCGCGCAGCCGCCGGGAAAGCTGGTCGACCTGTTCCTCTGCATAGCCGATCAGCGCCTCGGCGAATTTCTGGCTGGTCAGCGGGTCGGCCGCGATCACCTCAAGGGTAATGATGCCTTCGGTCGGGTCGTAGCCGATCTTCACGTTGCGCTGGTAAAGCCGGTAGGCCGCCTCGTTCGTGGCATCGGGGGAAAGCCGCTGGATCGGGTCGATGGAAGGCTGGCCGAAATGCGTCTTGAAGCCGAGCGCGGCATCGAGCCGCAGCATCGCGTCGCGCGATTGCAGGTAGCTCTGGACGGTGATGGCGTCTTGCGTCGTGGCGAACTGGGTGCCGCGGAACAGCGCGCCGATCCCGCCGCCGGAACCGGTCGCTTCGTTCAGCTGGATCACGAAGGCGGACTTCGTGGCGAAAAGCGGGGTGGCGTAGCGGTAGAAATAGATGCCGGTCAGGATCGTCGGCAGCAGCACGAAGACCGCGAGGCGCGCGAAAAGCATCAGCGTCTTGCGGCGGCGGCGGCGGGCGATGTCTTCCTGGATGCGGCGGATTTCGGCGGCGCGGCGGGCTTCGTCCACCATCGGGGCGCCGGGAAGGCCCTTGCCCGGCTTCACCGTCTGCGGAAGCTTCACCCCCGCGTCGGTGGTTGCGGGCAGCCCGGGCCTGGCGGCGACAAGCTCCAGAAGGCTGGTCCGGTCGAAGGGGTCGATGCCGCGGGCGCGCAGAAGGCGGACGGCCTCGTATTCGTTCTCGGTCTCGATCCCATGGCGCTGCGCGACGCGCGCGGCCATGCGCAGTTGCCGCGCCGTCAGGCCTTCGTCGCGGATACTCGCCAGATCGTCCTCGGCGCGTCGTTCGGACGGGCCGAGAAGCATGTCGCTTTCCGCGGTGGGGAAGGGTTCGGGGCCGAAACCGTCCTCGACCGGTTGCGCGGAAGACTGGGTCCGGGCGGGGGCAGCGTTCGCGGTGTCCGAAGGTTTGGCTGGTGCGGCGCCGGACGAATGGCGCGCCGCCGCCGGCGGCCGGGGCACAGCGGTGGCCGCAGAGGGCATTGCCGCCGGGGGGGCGGAAGGGGGGGCCGGGCGGGCGGGTTCCGGCCGCGCCTCGGGCTGGGCGGGGGAAAGCGTTGAATAGGGCGGCCCGAGCCGCACGCGGAACTTCCGGGCCTTAAGAAGCATATTCATAAAGCCGCCTCGCCTCTTCCAGCGTGTCGAACATGTGAAGCTGCCCGTCGCGCAGCACCGCCGCCTGCCGGCAGAATTTCTCGAGCGTCGCGGGCTGGTGGGATACCACTACGACCGTGCCCTTCTTCAGCCGCTCGCGCAGGATCGTGCCGGCGCGGCGGTTGAACTCGACATCGGTGCTCGACGGCATGCCTTCGTCGATCAGGTAGATGTCGAATTCGAGCGCGAGCAGGAGCGAGAAGGTGAACCGCGCCCGCATGCCCTGGCTGTAAGTGCCGACGGGCATGTCGAAGTATTCCTTGATGTCCGAAATCCAGCGGCAATGCGCCTCGACATAGTCGGGGTCGAGCCCGTAAAGCCGCGCGATATAGCGGGCGTTCTCTGTCGCGGTGTGGCGGTTGACGACGCCCCCCATGAAGCCGAGCGGAAAGGACACCCGGCAAGAGCGCCTGACCTCGCCTTCGTCAGGTTTCTCGAGCCCGGCCATCATGTTGACGATGGTGGTCTTGCCTGTGCCGTTGTGCGCCAGGATGCCGAGCGAGCGGCCGGGCTCGACCCGGAACGATGCCCGGTCGAGGATGACTTTCCTCTGCTTGCCCGTCCAGAAGGACTTGCTGACGTCGATGAACTCCAGCATCTCCCCGTGCCTTCGGCGCTGCTCCGCCCGTCCGCGTGATACCGCGTTGTCGTTAACGGCCCTGTTACGGGGCCAATCTGTCCACAGTATGGCCGATCCCGGCCGCCGCGTAAAACGGGATCGGAGGCCGGTCCGCGGTTGGCCTATCCGGCCGGCCGGGAGGTCTGCCACGCGCCCGTGGGGTCCGGCGGGCGGGTCAGCCGGTGACCCTTGTCACCCCGATCGCGCGCCCCACCATGATCGCCACCGCCCCGCAGAGGATGCTGAGAAGCGCGCCCATCTTGGCGGCGTCCTGGGTCGCGCCCGGCGGGAAGGCGACGCTGGCGACAAAAAGCGCGACGGTAAAGCCGATGGCCGCCACGAAGCCCACCACCAGAAGGTCGCGCAGGTCCATGCCCTTCGGCAGGCCCAAGCCCAGCACCTTCGCGGCGAAAATCCCGAAAAGGAAGATGCCGACCGGCTTGCCGACCAGAAGCCCGAAGAAGACCACCGCCGTCGGCGCGCCGATGGCGCTGAAGACGACCCCGGCGTTCAGCAGCCCGAAGAAGAAGAGCAGAATCTCGACCGGCACCTTCAGCCCGTGTTCGATGGTGTTCAGAAGGTCCTTCATATGTGCCTCGGCGGCGGCAAAGATGCCGAAGCCCCGGTCGGCATGTGGCACCGCCGGAACGATGGGCAGAAGGCCCAGCGCAGGGTGGATGCCGGCCTCCTGGAACCCGTACCAGCTGATCGCCCCGGCCACCGCGTAGGGCCAGAACGACAGCCGCTTCCTGATCCAGGTCGAGTTCGGACGAAGCTCGCGGCCGCGGTCCAGCCGGCGCGGCAGCCAGTTGAACAGAAGGTAGACCGCGAGGGCCGCGCCGAAGGAAAGCAGCAGCCATTCCGGCGCCAGCGCCTTGGTCGGGTAGAAGACCGCCAGAATGATCAGCCCGGCCGCATCGTCGGCGATGGCGAGCAGCAGCAGGAAGCGGATCGCGGGGTGGCCGGCGCCAAAGATGGCGCGGCCGACGAGGTAGCTGAAGGCGATGTCAGTGGCGGTCGGGATCGCCCAGCCATGCGCGACCGCGTCGAAGACGCCGAGGGCGGCGGCGAGGCCGAGATAGACCGACACCGGCCCGACCATGCCGCCGGCGGTGGCGATCAGCGGTGTCAGCGCCCGGCGGCCGCGCAGCGACCCTTCCTCGAGCGCCATCGCCTCCCACACCTCTTTCGCGGCGATGGCGAAGAAGAAGGCCATCAGCACGTCGTTCACCAGGTAGTGCAGCGTCAGGACGCGGACGGGGCCGTCGGCTCCGGCCTTGACCTCGCCCACCGGAAGGCCGGTGGCGAGGACCCAGTCGACCAGCGCGTGGTAGCCGTGCGGATCGCTGTTGGCCCAGGCCAGCGCGAGAACCGCGCCGAGGACGAGGAGGAGCGAATAGGCCGAAAGGTAGTTCCAGACTTTGTACATGCCGCTTCCGCCCTGGCCCGTCCCGATGCGCTGCGATTGCGCCGCCCGTCGCATAGGCGAAAGACCGGCCCGGGGCAACGCGGCGTGTCGGCGCGGAGGGTCCCGACTTCGCGCCGGCGGGGCGCCCCCGGGGCAAGGGCGCGGTCGGCCCGTTCTGAAGGGCCCCCCGCCCCTTGCGGTGGCCGGGTGGCCGGGCGAAGAAGGACCGGCGACAGGAGAGACGGCGATGGGCGAAGCGAACCTTCCGCGGGCGCGCGGCTTTCTCGACGCGCTGCCCTATGCCCGGGCGCTGGCCATGCGCTTCGATCTGCTGGGCGCCGGCGTCGCGGTCATCTCGATGCCCTGGGACGCCCGGTTGGTGGGCGATCCCGATACCGGCGTCATCCACGGCGGCGCCGTTTCGGCGCTGCTCGACACCTGTTCGGGCGCCGCCGTGATGAGCCATCCCGCGCGGCCCCTGACCACCGCGACGCTCGATCTGCGGATCGACTACATGCGACCCGCCCGGCCGGGCCGGCGCATCGTCGCGCGGGCCGAATGCCACCATGTCACCCGCACCGTCGCCTTCGTCCGCGCCACCGCCACCGAGGAAGACGGCGAGGATGGAACCATCGGCGTCCCGGTGGCAACGGCGACGGGGGCCTTCACCATCGAATGGCCGGCCGCCGGGCCGCCGGGCGCGGGGCAGGCGGCGCCCCCGCGCGGGGAGATACCTTCATGACGAAAAGGTCTCCCCCCGAACCGCTGGGCGTCGTCAAGGGCCGCCGCGACGCCGCCCTCTCCGGCCTGATCGCGCGCATCCCCTTCGCGCAGTTCCTCGGCGTCCGCTTCGACCGCCGGGGCGACGAGCTGACCGCCGTCCTGCCCTTCGAGGACCGCCTGATCGGCAACCCGCGCCTGCCCGCCCTGCACGGCGGCGCCACGGCAGGTTTCCTTGAAACCGCCGCCATCGTCGAACTGGCCTGGACCACGATCTGGGAGGAAATCGAAACCACCCGCCCCGATCCCGACGCGCCCGGCGAATGGCTGCCGCCGCATCTTCTGAAGCTTCCCAAGACCATCGGCTTCACCGTGGATTTCCTGCGCTCGGGCCTGCCGCGCGACGCCTATGCGCGGGCGCGGGTGAACCGCTCCGGGCGGCGCTATGCGAGCGTGCATGTCGAGGCCTGGCAGGACAACCGCCAGCGGCCCATCGCACAGGCGACGGGGCATTTCCTGATGCCGGACAGGCCGCCCGCGCCGCTCGCCGGGGCATGACCGCCGTTTCCCACGCCCGCGTGCTCCGGATCGCGGTGCCGATCGTGCTGTCGAACGCCACCGTGCCGCTGCTTGGCGCGGTCAATGTGGGCGTCGTCGGACAGCTCGGTCTGGCCGCCCCCATCGGCGCGGTAGGCATCGGCGCGGTGATTCTGGCCACCCTCTACTGGGTCTTCGGGTTCCTCCGCATGGGCACCAGCGGCCTGGCCGCGCAGGCCCGCGGCGCGGGCGACAGCCGCGAAACCACGGCCGTCCTGATGCGCGCGCTGGCCATCGCGGGCGCGGTCGGGCTGGCGCTGATCCTGCTGCAACCCCTGCTTTTCGCGGCCGCCTTCGCGGTCGCGCCCGCCTCGGACGAGGTCGAACGGCTCGCCCGCGCCTACCTGTCGGTCCGCATCTGGGGCGCTCCCGCCACCATCGCGCTCTATGCCGTCGAAGGCTGGCTTCTGGCCACCGAGCGAACCCGCGCCATCCTCGCCGTTCAGGTCCTGCGCAACGGCGCCAACATCGTGCTCGACCTGTGGTTCGTGCTCGGCTTCGGCTGGGGCGTGCCGGGGGTCGCGGCCGCCACGCTGATCGCCGAATGGGGCGGGCTCGCGCTGGGGCTCTGGCTCTGCCGGGGGGCCTTCGCGGGCGGGCTCTGGCGCGACCGGGCGCTGATCCTGAACCGCGCCCGGCTGGCCCGCATGCTGGCCGTCAACCGCGACATCATGATCCGCTCGGTGCTTTTGCAGCTGAGCTTCACCGCCTTCATCTTCCTCGGAGCGCGGATGGGCGACGTGACGCTGGCGGCGAACCAGATCCTGCTGCAGTTCCTCGAAATCACCGCCTACGCGCTCGACGGCTTCGCCTTCGCCGCCGAAGCGCTGGTTGGCGTCGCGGTCGGGGCGCGCGACGTGGCCGGCGTGCGGCGCGCGGCGGTGGCGACCAGCCAGTGGGGCGTGGCCGGCGCACTGGCGCTGGGCCTTCTGTTCTGGCTCGCCGGCCCGCCGATCATCGACCTGATGGCCAGAGCCCCGGAGGTGCGGGCCGAAGCGCGGGTCTACCTCGCCTGGGCGGCGCTGGCGCCGGTGATCGGCATCGCCAGCTGGATGTTCGACGGCATCTTCATCGGCGCCACCCTGACGCGCGAGATGGTCCGGGCGATGGTGCTGTCGGTGGCGATCTATGTCGCGGCGGTGGCCATCCTGGTCCCCGCCTTCGCCAACCACGGCCTCTGGGCGGCGCTGATGGTGCTGAACGCCGCGCGCGGGCTGACGATGGCGCGGCTTTACCACCGGGCGGAACTGGCGGCGGGGTAGTCGCGGCGGGTCCGGCGGTTCCGGCCCGCCGGAATTCGTCATCCCCGCTCCATGTTGCCCGTGATAGGCTTCCCGCGTTCCCGACGGAGACCCCGAGCCATGCGCATCCCCCTCGCCGCCGTCCTGATCGCCGCCGCCGCCTTGCCCGCCCAGGCCGAGACGACGCTCCGCATCATGTCCTTCAACATCTGGGGCGGGGGCGGCAACGAGGCGAAGGGGATCGAAGAGACGGTGGCCGTCCTCAGGGCCGCCAACCCCGACATCGTCGCCATCCAGGAAACCCGGCTCGAGGGCGAGGACTGCACCGCCGACAACTGCCCGCCGCTCGGCACCTCGGTCGCCGGCGGGATCGCTGCTGCGCTTGGCTACCACTACTACGACCAGACCCAGGAAAACGTGGCGCTCTGGTCGAACGCGGTCCTGTCGCGCTACCCGATCGGTCCGGCCACGGCGCATGATCTGGGCGTGCCGATCGACGTGAACGGCGTGACCGTCTGGGCCTTCAACGTCCACCTCGACGATTCGCCCTATCAGCCCTATCAGCTCCTCGGGATCGAATACGGCGATGCGCCGTTCATCAAGACCGAGGCCGAGGCGGTGGACTGGGCAATGCGCACCCGCGGCCCGGCGATGGACCTGCTCTTTCAGGACATGAAGGCGGCCGACGGCGCGGCGGCGGTCTTCGTCTTCGGCGACTTCAACGAACCCTCCGCGCTGGACTGGACGCCCGAGGCGGCGGCGGGGCAGCAGCCGGTCGCGGTGCGCTGGCCGACGACGGCGCGGCTTCTGGACGCGGGGTTCACGGACACCTACCGCGCCGTGCATCCCGACCCGGTGGCAATGCCCGCCTTCACCTGGACCCCCCGCTATGACGAGACGGCAACCGACGACCACCCCGACCGCATCGACTTCGCCTTTGCCAGGGGGGCGGGGCTGACCGTCACCGGGGCCTGGATCGTGGGCGAGACCGGCAAGAGGACCGATCTGGCGGTCGATCCCTGGCCCTCGGACCACCGGGCCACGCTGGCCGAGGTTCGGTTCTGACGCGGGGCCGAGGCATGGCCGCCAACAAGACCGTCCCCGCCGAGATCTCCGCTGCCGAATTCATCGCGGGGGTCGAGCCGCCCGAACGCCGGGCCGAGGCCGGACGGCTCGACGCGATCTTCCGCGCGGCGACGGGCTGGGCGCCACGGCTCTGGGGCCCGTCGATTGTCGGCTACGGGCGGTATGCCTATACCTATGCCAGCGGCCATTCCGGCGAGATGTGCGCCACCGGCTTCAGCCCCAGGAAGGCTGAACTGTCGATCTACATCCTGCCCGGCTATCAGGACTACGGGGCGATCCTGGCGGACCTCGGGCGGCACCGGACGGGCAAGTCGTGCCTCTATGTCAGGCGGCTGTCGGACATCGACGAGGCGGTGCTGAAGCGGCTGATCGCGGCAGGGGTCGCCGATCTTGCCAGACGCTGGCCGGTGACAGCGGACTGATGCTGTTCGCCCGGTCTTGGGCGCACGGGATGTACTTCCCGGCGACCCCCTGCCGGCTCCCCGCCGCGCCGCATCGGAAGGGCGCTGAGGCGATTCGGGGTTTGAGCGGTTTGCCTTCTTCCCGAACCGCCCTTCAATCTCCATCGCAACAGAAGGCGGCGCCCGCCCGTTCGGGCGGTCGGGCGCCGCCCGGGCCTATCTCGCGGCTGTTCCGGGCAAGGGGGGCATTGGGGAGGAAAGAGCAAGAAGAAGGCAAAAGGCGTTAAGAAAGTGAAACGCCTTAACGTTAACTTAACCGAAAGCCATACGATCGTATGGCATATTGCTGGCATATTGCTGGGCGGTTTCTGGCACCCTGCGAACGCTGCGGAAGCCGGCGGTTAATGCAGCGTCCGCAAGGGCTTGGGGCATGCTCGGGGGCACCTGGCCCGGTGGGAACAGGGGGGTTCCGGCCCCGCAATTCTACAGCAGTCCCTCATACCCGGCTGACCGTCTCGCCCCGCATCAGCCGCTTCACGTCGGCCATTGTGCACAGCTTCGTCCCCGGCGTCATCACCGCCGCGCTGGCCGTCGCGGTGCCCCATTTCAGCGCCTCCGCCGGACTCGCCCCGCGCGCCAGCGCCAGCGTGAAGGCCCCCACAAAGCAGTCGCCCGCGCCCACCCGGCTTTTCACCGGCACCTCGTAGGCCGAGGCGAAAAGCCGTTCATCCTTTGTCGCCAGGACGTTGCCTTCCGACCCGCGCGCCACCACCACCATGTCGGACACCCCCGCCGCCACCAGGCCCTGCGCGAAGTCCGCGCTGTCCACCCGCGCCCGCAGCGGCCGGCCGGCGAGTTCGGCGGCCTCGTCATGGTTCATCCGCAGCACGGACAGATGCGCGTCATGCCCTTCGGTCACGCGGATCAGCGGCGCGCCCGAGGTGTCGAGCACCATCCTGACCCCGCGCCCCTTCAGCCGCCGCATCAGGCGCAGGGGGAAATCCTCTTCTACACCAGGCGGTTGGCTGCCCGACAGCACCACGAACCCGCCCGGCGGCGCGGCGCGATCGACCGCGTCAAGCGCGGCGGCGGTGGCGGATTTCGGCCAGCGGGTGCCCGGCAGCACGAAGCGGTACTGCGCATGGGTGGTGCCGTCCATCACCGAAAAGCTCTCGCGCGTCTCGCCCGGCGTGTCGAACCCCGCGAGCGTCAGACCGGAGCGGATCAGCATTCCCGCCAGCCGCTCGCCCGTCGCCCCGCCGAGAGCCACGAGCGCCGTGGAATGCCCGCCGAGGATGCGGATGGCGCGGCTTACGTTGATGCCGCCGCCGCCGGGGTCGGTTTCGGGGCCGGTGCAGCGGAGTTTCGGCCCGGCCACGACCTGCACCGTCGAAGTCGAGATGTCGATCGCCGGGTTGAGCGTGACGGTCAGGATCGGGGATTGCAGCATGGAGCGCGCGCCGGATGGGTGTGATCGGGCGCGCACCCTGTCAGGAAACCCCTGCCCCGGGAAGGGGGCTTTCGGCGGCCCCGTGTTATGCCGGGTCGCCAATGCTCAGCTGGTAGCTCGCGGGCACATAGCGGAAGCCGTCGCCCGCCGCCTCGACGAAGCCGGTCGAGGGGAAGGGCATGTGGTAGCCGATGAAGGGGATACGATCAGCGGCGATCATGCCGAAGACCTGCCGCCGCGCCGCCGCCGCGGCAGGCTTGTCGGCATCGAACTTCACTTCCCAGTCCGGGTGGCCCAGCGACCAGATGTAGTGGTTCGCGGTGTCGGCGGTGACCGCGAGCCGCGCGCCGCCGCTTTCCAACATCCAGACCATGTGCCCTGGCGTGTGCCCGAAGGCCGCGATCCCGGTGAGGCCTGGGCCGGCCGATCCGCCGTCGTCGATCATCGTGAACTTGTCGTTCAGCGGCTTCACATTCTTGTCGAACAACTCGTTCGCCTGGCCAGACCAGAAGTTGTGTTCGGCCGCGCCGGTCACGTAGCGCGCGTTGGCGAAGGTCGGCCCGGCATCGCCCGCCAGCCCGCCGATATGGTCGGGATGCATATGGGTGATGACCACCGTATCGACCTGGTCCGGCGTGTAGCCCGCCGCAGCCATCGCCGCCGTCAGGCCGGCCGGGTCGAGTCCGGTATCGAAAAGCACCAGCTCGGCCCCGGTGTTCACCAGCGTCGGAGTGAAGTAGAACTGCGCCTTGTCGGCGGGGATGAAGGCCGCAGCCGAGGCGGCGGCGAAGTCGGCATCGCTGACATTCAGGCCGAAGATCGTGTGCGGCTCGCCTCCCGTCCGCGTGCCGGCCAGCAGCGTCGTCACCTCGAACGCGCCGAACTTCACCCGGCTGAACAGCGGAACCGAGGCGCCCATCATGTCCGCCTTGGCGAGGCTTGCGCGCGGCGCGAGCCCGAGGCCCGCTCCGGCGGCCGCTCCCGCCAGCGCGGCCGCGCCGGTCAGAAGCGCATGGCGGCGGGAAAGGTGAATGGTCGTCTGCATGGCGGCCTCCCGTGATGATTGAGCCCCTGAGGGTAGGGCACCTTCGGGCGGCGGCACTTCACGAAGCCGTGCGCGTCATTCCCACCAGCGGTCGATCTCGGCGATCTCGGCGTCGGACCAGCCGAAATGGTGGGCGAGTTCGTGGATCATCACATGGCTGACCAGCTGGCCAAGGCTCACGTCGCCCCGTTCGGCCCATTCGTCCAGCAGCGGCCGGCGGAACAGCCAGATGGTGTCGGGGCGGTCGACCGTGTCCATCACCGACTTCTCGGTCATCGGCACGCCGTCGTAGAGTCCGGTCAGCTCGAACGGGTCCTCGATCTCCATGTCATCGAGGATTTCGTCCGGCGCGAAATCGTCGACGCGCAGCAGCACCCCCGCCGCCGCGTCGCGGAATTTCAGCGGCAGTTCGGCCAGCGTGCGCCGCGCCATCTCTTCGATCACGTCGAGGTCGGGCGCCGCGCGCCCCAGCCAATCGTCCATCGCCTGTCCTGAAAGGGGGGCCATCCGGGCCTCATATGGACAAAAGCGGGCCTTTGTGAAAGAGGGTCCTGCCGCCGAAGCGCCCCCGGAGACCCCCGCGCGATGCCAAGCCCCACCGCCGTCACCCGCTTCGCGCCCTCGCCCACCGGCCATATCCACGTGGGCAACCTGCGGACCGCGCTGATGAATTTCCTGATCGCGCGGAAGACGGACGGGACCTTCATCCTGCGCCTTGACGACACCGACCGCGAGCGGTCCAAGGAGGAATATGCCGACGGGATCAAGGCCGACCTCGACTGGCTGGGCCTGGGCTGGAACAGGATCGAGCGGCAGTCAGACCGCATCGGGCGGTACCGCGAGGCGGCAGAGGAGCTGAAGCGGGCCGGGCGCTTCTACGAATGCTTCGAGACGCCGACGGAACTCGACCTGAAACGCAAGAAGCTTCTGAACATGGGGCGCCCGCCGGTCTACGACCGGGCGTCGCTGCGGCTTTCCGAGGCCGACCGCGCGGCGGCCCGCGCCGAGGGGCGCGAGGGGTACTGGCGCTTTCTTCTCGACCAGCACCGCATCACCTGGCCGGACGGCATCCTCGGCGAGATTTCGATCGACGCGGCGAGCGTTTCGGACCCGGTGCTGATCCGGCATGACGGGCAGGTGCTTTACACCTTCGCCTCGTCGGTGGACGACATCGACATGGGGGTCACCCATATCGTGCGCGGCGCCGACCATGTGACGAACACGGCGACGCAGATTCAGATCATGCGGGCGATGGGCGGCACGCCGCCCGCCTTTGCGCACCATTCGCTCCTGACGGCGGCGGATGGCAGCGAGCTTTCGAAGCGTCTCGGCACGCTCTCCTTGCGCGACCTGCGGGCGGAGGGCGTGTCGAAAGAGGCGCTGCTGAGCCTGATGGCGCGGCTCGGCTCGTCGCAGCCGGTGGAGCTGCGGATGGACCTCGACGCGCTGGCCGAGGGGTTCGACCTGTCGCAGTTTGGCGCGGCGCCCACAAAGTTCGACCCGGAGGACCTTTGGCCGCTCACCCGCCATAGCCACCAGCACAGGCCCTTCGCGGAAGTTGCCGGTCGCCTTCGCGACATCGGAGTGCCGGATGCGGTCGCGACGGAGTTCTGGGCAGTGGCCAGCCACAACGTCACGAGGCTCGAGGAGCTGGGAGACTGGTGGGCGCTTTGCCGTGACGGGGCGGCGCCGGTCGTGGCGGGCGAAGACCGCGACTACGTGAGGGGAGCGCTGGCGATGCTGCCGGCGCGGCCCTACACCAAGGCCACCTGGAGCGAGTGGACTGAAGCGGTGAAGGCCGCCACGGGGCGCAGGGGCCGCGCGCTCTACCGGCCGCTGCGGCTGGCTCTGACCGGGCGTGAAAGCGGGCCCGAGATGGCGGACCTGCTGCCGCTGCTGCAGAGACTGCCCGCTGTCTGACCCTTCCGCCGATCTTTCTTGCCTAGTATCCTCGGGGTGAGCCCCTGTTCCCGTCAGGGGCGAAGGGGGCGGAAAGCCCCCCTTCTTTTCGCGGTCTCCCCTTGCGCGGGGTTGGCGGTTGCGGCTACCCACTCGGCTGTCAGGATCGGGAGAAGGGGGGAGACCCCTGCCGAAGGAGCAACAGCCCCGGTAATCTCTCAGGCGCAAGGACCGGTCCTGCGACGGAACTCTGGAGAGTGCCCCATACACGGGGCCGCCGAAGGGATAACGATCTCAGGCGCCCGGACTCGGGCAGGGACAGAGGGGGCATCGGCGGTGCGGGGGCTAGCCCCGAGCCGCGGTGCCGGGCTAGTCTCCGGCGGGAACGGGGGAGGGCGCGATGAGCGGCCTGAGGCGGACCTGTCTTTTCGACCTGCACGTGGCGTCAGGCGCACGGATGGTGGAGTTCGCGGGCTACGAGATGCCCGTGCAATATCCGCCCGGCGTGCTGAAGGAGCATCTGCACACCCGAAAGGCGGCGGGCCTTTTCGACGTGAGCCATATGGGGCAGGTGCTGGTCGCGCCGAGGTCGGGGCGGCTGGTTGACGCGGGCCGTGCGCTCGAATCGCTGGTGCCGGCCGATGTGCTGGGGCTGGCCGAGGGGCGGCAGCGCTATGGTCTGTTCACCTCGGGCACCGGCGGCATCCTCGACGACCTGATGTTCGCCAACCGGGGGGATCACCTGTTCCTTGTCGTCAACGCTGCACGGAAGGAGCATGACCTGGCGCACCTGCGGGCGGGGCTTCCGGACTGCGACGTCGGCATGGTCTCGGATCGCGCATTGCTGGCGCTGCAGGGGCCCGCGGCGGAGGGCGCGCTTGCGGCGCTGGTGCCGGGCGTGGCGGAGATGGCCTTCATGGATGTGGCGATACGTCAGTGGGATACGGCGGAGCTGTGGATCAGCCGGTCGGGTTACACGGGCGAGGACGGCTTCGAGGTGTCGGTGCCCGAGCGCTTCGCCGGGGCCTTCGCGCGGCAGCTTCTGGAAAACCCGGCGGTCGCGCTGATCGGGCTTGGCGCGCGCGATTCGCTGCGGCTGGAGGCCGGGCTCTGCCTCTACGGCCACGACATCGACGAAACCACCTCGCCCGTCGAGGCGGCGCTGAACTGGTCGATCCAGAAGGTCCGGCGCGCCGGTGGCGAACGCGCGGGGGGCTTTCCCGGCGCTGCGCGCATCCTGCAGGAACTGGCGGAAGGGCCGTCGCGCCGCCGTGTCGGCATCCGGCCCGAGGGCCGCGCGCCGATGCGCGAGGCAACCGAGCTTTTCGCGGGCGAGACCGGCGGCGTCCCGATTGGGCTTGTCACCTCGGGCGGCTTCGGCCCCTCGCTCGATGCGCCCGTGGCGATGGGCTACCTGCCCGCGACCTTCGCCCCGGGCGACCGGGTCTGGGGCGAGGTCCGGGGCAAGCGGCTGCCCGCGACGGTCACGACGATGCCTTTCCAACCCACAACCTACAAACGCTGAGGGACACGCGATGCGCTACACCGAGGAACACGAATGGCTGCGCGCCGAGGGCGACATCGTCACCGTCGGCATCACCGCGCATGCGAGCGAGCAGCTGGGCGACGTGGTGTTCGTCGAGCTGCCCGAGGTCGGGCGGAAGGTGGCGAAGGGCGAGGAAATCTGCGTGATCGAAAGCGTCAAGGCCGCGTCCGACATCCTCGCGCCGCTCGACGGCGAGGTCGTCGAGGTCAACGGCAGGCTTTCCGGCGAGCCCGCGCTGGTCAACGAGGACCCGACCGGGGCCGCATGGTTCTTCAGGCTGAAGGTCGCCGATCCGGGCGCGGTGGATGCCTACATGGACGAGGCGGCCTACAAGGCGATGGTGGGGTAGGTTCTGCCTTCCCTCCCCCGGCGGGGGAGGGTCAGGATGGGGGCGGCCCGCGCCCATCGCGCAGCGCCCCCCACCCCCTCCCTCCCCCCGTCCCGGGGAGAGGGGGCCGCGAAGCGGAGGCGACGCACCTGGCAAGCGGCCACAGCGAGTTTTCACCAGCCGGCGAGGCGAGATCCGAAATGCCCTACATCCCCACTTCCTACGACCCCTACGACTTCGCCAACCGCCGCCATATCGGCCCCTCGCCGGCCGAGATGGCCGAAATGCTGAAGGCGGTGGGGGTGCGCACGCTCGATGAGCTCATCGACCAGACGGTTCCCGCCACCATCCGCCAGCGCGAAGGCCTCGACTGGCCGCCGCTCGCCGAACACGAGCTCCTGGCGAAGATGCGCGAGGTGGCGGCGAAGAACCGGGTGATGACCAGCCTGATCGGGCAGGGCTACTACGGCACCGTCACGCCCCCGGCGATCCAGCGGAACATCCTGGAGAACCCCGCCTGGTACACCGCCTATACCCCCTATCAGCCCGAGATCGCGCAAGGCCGGCTCGAGGCGCTGCTGAACTACCAGACGATGGTATCCGACCTGACCGGCCTGCCTGTCGCCAATGCCTCGCTGCTCGACGAAGGCACCGCCGCCGCCGAGGCGATGACGATGGCCGAACGGCTGGCCCGGTCGAAGGCGCAGGGGTTCTTCGTGGACCGCTTCTGCCACCCGCAGACGATCGGGGTGATCCGCACCCGGGCGGCGCCGCTCGGGATCGAGGTGATCGAGGACAGCGCCGACAATCTCGATGCCTCGAAAGTGTTCGGAGCCATCTTCCAGTACCCGGGCAGCTACGGGCATGTCAGGGATTTCAGCCCGCAGATCGAAGCCCTCCACGCGGCCGGAGCGGTCGCGGTAGTGGCGACCGACCTCCTTGCCCTGACCATCCTCAAGGAGCCGGGCGCGATGGGCGCCGACATCGCCATCGGCTCGTCGCAGCGCTTCGGCGTGCCGATGGGCTATGGCGGGCCGCACGCGGCCTTCATGGCCTGCCGCGACGAGATGAAGCGCGCGATGCCGGGACGGATCGTCGGGGTGTCGGTCGATGCGGGGGGGCGGCGGGCGTACCGGCTGAGCCTCCAGACGCGCGAGCAGCATATCCGGCGCGAGAAGGCGACCAGCAACGTCTGCACGGCGCAGGCGCTGCTTGCCGTCATGGCGGGCTTCTATGCCGTCTTCCACGGGCCCGAGGGGCTGAAGGCCATCGCCCAGCGCGTCCATTACCTGACCAACCGCCTGGCCCGCGCGCTGAAGGCGGCCGGCGCGAAAGTCAGCCCGAAGCACTTCTTCGACACGCTGACAGTCGAGGTGGGCGTCGGGCAGGCGGGAATCCTCGCGGCGGCGCGGGCCGAGGGACTGAATTTCCGCAGGATCGGGAACGACCGGATCGGCATTTCGCTGGATGAGACCTCGGACGAGAAGGTCCTGCTGCGCGTGCTGCGCGCCTTCGGGATCGAAGGCGTGCCGCCGCACCGCGCGACGATGGGGTTCCCCGACGAGCTGGTCAGGACCACCGACTACCTGACCCACCCGGTCTTCCACATGAACCGGGCGGAATCCGAGATGATGCGCTACATGCGCCGCCTGTCGGACCGTGACCTGGCGCTTGACCGGGCGATGATCCCGCTTGGCTCCTGCACGATGAAGCTGAACGCGGCGGCCGAAATGATGCCCGTCACCTGGCCCGAATTCGGCGCGCTGCACCCCTTCGCGCCGGTGGACCAGACCAAGGGCTATCAGGAGGCAATCGCGGACCTGTCGGCGAAGCTCTGCACCATCACCGGCTACGATGCCTTTTCGATGCAGCCCAATTCGGGCGCCCAAGGCGAGTATGCGGGGCTCTTGACGATCATGGCCTATCACCGGGCACATGGCGAAGGGCACCGCGACATCTGCCTGATCCCGGTTTCGGCGCATGGCACGAACCCGGCGAGCGCGGTGATGGCGGGGATGAAGGTGGTGGTGGTGAAGTCCTCGGCCAACGGCGACGTGGACCTGGACGACTTCCGGGCGAAGGCCGACGCGGCGGGGGGCAGCCTTGCGGCCTGCATGATCACCTACCCCTCGACCCACGGTGTCTTCGAGGAAACGGTGCGCGAGGTCTGCGAGATCACCCACAAGCACGGCGGCCAAGTCTATATCGACGGGGCGAACATGAACGCCATGGTGGGGCTGGTGAAACCCGGGGCCATCGGCGGCGACGTGAGCCACCTGAACCTGCACAAGACCTTTGCGATCCCGCATGGCGGCGGCGGGCCGGGGATGGGGCCCATCGGCGTCAAGGCGCATCTCGCGCCGCACCTGCCGGGGCATCCGTTCACCGGCGGGACCGAAGGGCCCGTTTCCTCCGCGCCCTTCGGGTCGGCGTCGATCCTGCTGATCTCCTGGGCGTACTGTCTGCTGATGGGCGGTCCGGGCCTGACGCAGGCCACCAAGGTGGCGATCCTGAACGCCAACTACATCGCGGCGCGCCTGAAGGGGGCCTACGAGGTGCTGTTCATGGGCAACCGGGGGCGGGTGGCGCATGAGTGCATTCTGGACACAAGGCCCTTCGCCGAGGCCGGGATCACCGTGGATGATATCGCCAAGCGGCTGATCGACAACGGCTTTCACGCGCCGACGATGAGCTGGCCGGTGGCGGGCACGCTGATGGTGGAGCCCACCGAAAGCGAGACGAAGGCGGAACTCGACCGCTTCATCACCGCGATGCTGGCGATCCGCGAGGAAATCCGCGACGTGGCCGAGGGCCGGATGCCTGCCGACAACAACCCCTTGAAGCACGCCCCGCACACAGTTCTGGACATGGTGGGCCAGTGGGACCGGCCCTACAGCCGGGAACAGGGGTGCTTCCCCCCGGCGAGCTTCCGGGTGGACAAGTACTGGCCCCCCGTGGGCCGGGTGGACAACGTCTTCGGAGACCGCAACCTCGTCTGCATCTGCCCGCCGGTGGAGAGCTATCAGGAGGCTGCCGAGTAGGTGCCGGGGTTCGGGCGGCGGGGGGCTCTGCCCCTCGCGCTCCCCGGGTTACTTGGACCAAGCTGAAGGGACTGACAGGCGGGTGCCCGTGGCACGAGGGCCTGTGTGCCATCCACCCTATTTCGAGTAGCGACCTGACCGGAGGCGATGCGTCGCCCGTTTGGGGAAACGCTGCGCCCGCCCGCCCGCTTGGCTGGCCAGCCCCGTGTCGCATGGAGGCGGCGAGTGACAGGCAAGAAGGCATCGGGCTTCGGCGCGGACCTGAGGGCGGGCGTTCCCGTCGCCGTCGGGTACTTCCCCATCGCCTTCTCGTTCGGTGTCGCGGCCCCTCGGGCGGGTCTGTCGCCCTTCGAGGCCACCGCGCTGTCGGTCATCATCCACGCGGGCGCTTCGCAGTTCCTGGCTCTGGCGCCTTTCACCTCGGGCGCGCCGGTCCTGGTCCCGGCGCTGACCCTTGTCGCGATGAAGGTCCGGCATGCGCTCTGCGGCCCCGCGCTGCTGAAGGAGGCGGGGCGGGACGCCCCTACCCGCCATGCCTGGGCCTGGGCTTGGGGGCTGACCGACGAGGTCTTCGGCGCGACGTAGGGCGAACTTGCGCGGGGGCGGCGGTTCGGCGAGGCGTTCATGTTCGGGGTGGGCGGGCTTGCCTATGCGGCCTGGGTTGCCGGGACGGCTGTCGGCGCCGCAGCGGGCGGCGGCGCGCTGGAGGCATGGCCCGCAGTGAACGCGGGGCTGAGGTTCCTGCTGACGGCGCTGTTCCTGGCGCTCCTGTTGTCAATCCTGGCGCGGGCGCAGGTGCCGGCGATGGCGGTCGCGGCCCTGGCGACGGTCGCGGTGACGCTGGCGGTGTCGCCGACGGCCGGGATTCCGGCAGGCATGCTCGCCGGGGCGTACGCGCCGGCGCCGGGGCGCGGCGGAACGGGCGCGGCGCGCGGCGGCGGAGGGGCGGGGCGATGAGCGGCGGGCTGTTGCTGATGGC
Organism: Paracoccaceae bacterium; assembly: GCA_046155885.1. Taxonomy (GTDB): domain Bacteria; phylum Pseudomonadota; class Alphaproteobacteria; order Rhodobacterales; family Rhodobacteraceae; genus JAOADN01. The sequence goes on along the minus strand of JBJXFU010000058.1, from coordinate 21,040 downwards.
GGTCCTCGCGGGGTCGGCGAACTGCGCCTTCCGGTACCTGCCGGTGCGGGCGAGCGGGGCGGAAAGGATGCCCGGCGGCGGCCTGGGGCGGTTCCTCGCTGCCACCGGACCGGCGGCGATCGCGACCCTGTTCGTGGCCTCGCTGGTGCCGTCGCTCCGGCCCCGGGCACAGGATCCGCTGCCCCTGGCGGCGGGGATATCTGCAGTCCTCGGCGCGTTCGGCCTGACCCGTTCGGTCGGGGGCGCGACGCTCTTTGGCGCGGTCGCCTATGGCGTGGCCTTCGGCCTGTTGCGCGGTTGAGGCACGGCCCCGGGGGAACGCCGCCGGCGCGGTGGACAGCGCGTGCGGGGCGTGATTGAAGGGCCGGCGGGCAGGCCCCGGTCATCACGGAGGCGCCGATGAGAACGCTGAGAGAGCTGCGCGCCGTCGCCGCCTGGAAGACCGGGCGGGCGAAGTGGCTTTTCATCCATATTCCCAAGAACGCGGGCGTGACGATGCGCAAGGCGCCCGAGCTTTCCGGGCGGCTGATCGGGGCGGAGCCCTGGTTCCTGAAAAGCCCCGCCTACCGGCGCGCGGTTCTGGAGACGATGCGCGAAAGGGGCGAGCACCACGGTTTTCAGCATGCGCGCTGGCGCGACATCCGGCCCGAGGTGACGGCGGCGCTGCGGACCGTTGCGGTGGTGCGGAACCCCTGGGCGCGCACCGTGTCGCGCTGGCGCTTCGCGGTGACGGCGATGGACCAGGGGGTTTCGGCGCCAGGCTACGCCGCGGCTTCGTTCGAGGCTTTCCTCGAGGAACGGCATGTTTACGGCCATCTGCCCCATTACTGGCACCGCGCCATCCGGGGCTGGTATCCGCAGGCCGACTACGTGACCGACGAGGCCGGCCTCCGGCGGACGGATGTGCTCAGGATGGAGCGGTTCGACCAGGATGCGGGCCGCTACTTCGGGCTTGCCGGGCCGCTTCTCCAACGGAACCGGAGCAAGTCGGGCAGCGCGGACTGGCGGAGCCACTATGACGCACGGACGATCGGCATCGTGGCGGAGTGGTACGCGCGCGACATCGAGTTCTTCGGCTTCGATTTCGATACCCCCGCGACGCGCAACGTGACCTACGACGACTGAGGGCGATGCGGGCGGATTTCCGGTGGCACGGGTCCCCCGGGGGCCGTGCGCGCGTCGCTTGACATCGCCCAACCCATCGGCCAGATGTGCCCACCGCGAGCGTGGGGCAGTAGCTCAGTTGGGAGAGCGCATCGTTCGCAATGATGAGGTCAGGGGTTCGATCCCCCTCTGCTCCACCAGGTTTCACCGACAAATATCTGATTTCATTTGTTCATCTGAGGGGCCTCTTCCTCCCTTACTGCTTCCCGCAATCCGCTCTGTCCTCTGGCCTTCATCCGGCCGGCCCCGGAGTTCCGGAGCGAACTGAACCTCCCCTTGGGGCGATGCGGGCCGTCCCGCCCGGCGCGTTGATGCTTCCGCACCCGGGTGGCATCGCGCCCGCCGCGATGGCATCCTGCGCAAGGGCCGGCGCGAAGGGGATGCGAATCGGTTCTGCGATCCGTTCGCCCGACACGGCCCCCGCCGAGGCAGGTGGCGCAGCCGGCGATCCATGCCAAGCCCGGCCGCCCCTTCGGAAGGAAACGCACGATGCCGCTTGAAGCCGCCGATGCAAACCCGATGATGCCCTATCAGCTTGGGAACCCACCGGATGCCCTGGCTGAGATCGTCGTCCCCAGGGCCATTCCCGACGACGAACGTCTCTGGGTTCCCCAGGCCGAGAACGTCTGGTTCCGCCCGCTTTGCCTGAACCGGTCACAAGGCTACTGGATGAATCTGCTGCGCGTCCGCAAATCCGGCGTGCTGTCGCGGCACCGCCATCCCAATCCGGTTCATGGATTCGTGCTCAAGGGACGGTGGCGCTATCTGGAACACGACTGGGTCGCCGAAGAGGGCAGCTATGTTTTCGAGCCGCCGGGCGAGACCCATACGCTGGTCGTGCCGGAAGGCGTTGACGAGATGATCACCTACTTTCAGGTCAACGGGATCATGTATTATGTCGACCCGTGGGGAAAACCGCTCGGCTACGAGGACGTTTTCACCAAGATCGACATGTGCCGCGCGCATTTCGATGCGACGGGCCTTGGCTCGGCCTTCACCGATCAGTTCATCAGGTGATCCATGGGTTTCTGGCCGGCAGACTGCTTTCGCGGGTCCCGGGTTCTGGTGGTCGGGGGCACCTCGGGCATCGGTGCGGCAATCGCGGCGGCATTTGGTGCCGAGGGCGCCAGGGTGACCGTGACCGGAGCGACAAAGGGCGAGGCCGCGGCGGCCGCGGGAACGGGCGCGCGAAGCCTGGCGATGGATGCGCGCGACGCCGGGCAGGTGAGGTCGGTGATTGGCGGGTTATCCGCCCTCGATCATCTGGTCTATTGTGCCGGGATCATCCGCCGGGGGGCCGAGCACGACCCCGCGGTCTTCGCCGAAGTGCTCGATGTCAATCTGACCGGCGCGATGCGCGTGGCTACCGCCGCGCGGCCGCTGCTGGCGGCGCGTGGCGGTACGATCACGCTGATGGCCTCGATGCTGTCGTTCTTCGGTGGCGGACTGGTGCCGGGGTATTCCGCGTCGAAGGGCGGAATAGTGCAACTGACCAGATCGCTGGCCATCGCCTATGCGTCGGATGGCGTCCGGGTCAACGCCATCGCCCCGGGCTGGATCGCCACCGACCTGACCGGGCCCTTGCGCGCCGATCCGGCGCGGGAAGCGGCGATCCTTGGCCGCACGCCGCTCGGGCGCTGGGGAAAAGCCGAGGATGTGGCGGGGGGCGCCTTGTTCCTCGCCTCGCCCATGGCGGGGTTCGTCACGGGAACGGTCCTGACCATCGACGGAGGATACGCGGCCTTCTAGAGAAGGTCGCTGCCAGTCGGATTCGGTTTGCCAACAGATAACCCGTCTCGGGCCCGACCCGGGACCTCGTGCGCCAAAGGCGGCGCGGGCTGACGGCGAGGCCCCGGGTCGGGCCCGGGGCGCGAAGTCCGGCTTCCGATTGGAAGCGACACGGTCCAGCATCCGCAGGCGAATTTCCGCAAGTTCCTGCCTCGGTCCGCCGGGGTTGAACCGGACTCCGCGAGGCGAATTTTGCGCCCCTCGACCCGCCACCGGGGTCGGCAGGGCCGCGGAAGTGCCTCAGGGATGCCCACCGGGGCGAAATCGGGCGGCAGAGGTGACCGGCCGTCCGACCTCAGCCCGCACCAAACGGGCGCCGGTTGCCTGCAAGCTCGCCGTTCAGCCAGCGGAGGAAAAGCTGCAGCGGCCTTCCGGGGCCGCGGATCTGGGGCCAGACGAGGAAGTAGCTTCCCTCCGCCTCCGCATAGGATTCGGTGAGCGGTCGCAGAAGACCGGTCCGGAAATTCGCCTCGGCCAGAAAGCGCGGCAGAAGGGCCGCGCCAAGGCCAAGCGCGGCCGCCGCCGTGAGCTGTGAAAACTGGTCGAACAGCATGCCGCGCAGGGGGTTTGCCTCGACGCCGTGGCGCGCGAACCAGTCCTCCCATGCCCCGGGGCGGCTTTCGAGGTGGAGAAGCGGCATCTCCGCAAGCCGGCCCGGCGCAAGACGCCCCTTCGGCACGAGGTCGGGAGAAGCGGCGGGAATGACTTCCTCGCGGGCCAGTTGCAGGTACTCCACCCCGCGCCAGTCGCGGCGGCCGAAGTGGATGGCGGCGTCGAACCTTTCGCGCGCGAAGTCGAAGGGCGACAGGCGGGTGGCGAGGCTGACGGCAATTTCGGGATGCCGCGCGGCGAATGACTTCAGCCGTGGCATCAGCCAGTGGGTGCCGAAGGCAGGCAGCACCGCCAGCGCAAGACTGCTTTTCGACCCGGCGGCCCGGACGCGCAGGCTGGCACGCGCGAGATCGTGCAGGTAGTCGCGGATCGACAACGCGTAGTCGGCGCCGGCCGGGGTCATCTCCAGCCCCTTGCCGGCCCGCCGGAACATCGGGACGCCGATCTGTTCTTCCAGCGTCCTCAGCTGGCGGCTGACGGCGGAATGGGTCAGGGCAAGTTCCTCGGCGGCGGCGGTGGCGGTTCCCAGCCGCTCGACGGCCTCGAGCGCCAGAAGCGAACTGACCGAGGGGAGGAACCGGCGCGGGGCTATCATGTGAGTTTTCCTCCAATCAAGTTGACCATTCTTCGCTGCTTTCCAGAATGGGACACTGCTAGACTGGCGCAAAGTGAAAACCATTGAGCTGTCATCCCTGCCGGAAACGGCATCCCCCGGTCGCGGAGATGGCTGTTGCGGCGGTGCGGAGCTTTCCCGGGCCGGCGGGCGCGGCACCGCTTCGCCGGTCGGCGCGGGAAGGCCCGCCGCGATTGCCCCGTCCCCCGCCGCGCATCCGGCAGCCTGAGCGATGGACCGCGCCGACATCGTCCACGAAAACTTCCTGGCCCGGGTCGCGGCGCTGGATTTCCCGGCGGGCCGTCCGCCCGGGGGGCCGCTCGACGCGCTGACGGCGGTGTCGCTTTACCGCGCGGGCTGCCTTTCGCGCGCGCTCGACCGGCAGAGCCGGGTCATGCAGCGGGCGGGACAGGGCTTCTACACCATCGGCTCGTCGGGGCATGAGGGGATGGCGGCCGTGGCGGCGGCGCTGCGGCCGACGGATATCGCCTTCCTGCACTACCGCGATGCCGCCTTCCAGATTGCGCGGTCGATGCAGGTGCCTGGGCAGACGCCGCTTTGGGATATGCTCCTGTCCTTCGCGGCCTCGTCCGAAGACCCGATCTCGGGCGGGCGGCACAAGGTGCTGGGCTCGCGCGCGCTGATGATCCCGCCGCAGACCTCGACCATCGCCTCGCATCTGCCGAAGGCGGTGGGGGCGGCCTATGCCATTGCGGCGGCGCGCCGCTTCCGGCCGGAACATGCGATCCTGCCCGACGACGCGATCGCTTTCTGCAGCTTCGGCGATGCGTCGGCGAACCACTCGACGGCGCAGGGGGCCTTCAACACCGCGCAGTGGACGGCCTACCAGAACGTCCCGCTGCCGCTGCTCTTCTGCTGCGAGGACAACGGGATCGGGATTTCCACCAAGACCCCCGCGGGCTGGATTGCCGCGACCTTCTCGGCCCGGCCCGGACTGAAGTATTTCGCCTGCGACGGGCTTGATCTCTACGACACTTTCCACGCGGCCTCGGAGGCGGCGGCCTTTGTCCGCAGCCGTCGCAAGCCCGCCTTCCTGCACATCCGCACGCTCCGGCTTTACGGCCATGCCGGGGCGGACATCCCGACCACCTACCTCGCGCGCGAGGAGGTCGAGGCGGAAGAGGCACAGGACCCGCTTCTGCACTCCGTCCGCCTGCTTGGCGAAGCGGGGGCGATGGCACCGGACGCGGCGCTGGCGGTCTATGAGGAGACCAACGCCCGCGTCGCCCGGGTGGCGGCCGAGGCGGTGACGCGCCCGCGCCTGAGTTCGGCGGCCGGGGTCATGGCCAGCCTGATCCCCCCTGCGCGTCCCTGCCGCCCGACGAACGGTCCTTCTCCCGAGGCGCGCGCGGCGGCCTTCGGCGCCGACCTGAAGGCTATGGGCGAGCCGCAGCCGATGTCGCGCATCCTGAACTGGGCGCTGACCGACCTGATGCTTGCCCACCGCGAAATCGTGATGATGGGCGAGGATGTGGGCCGCAAGGGCGGGGTCTACGGCGTCACGCAGAAGCTCCAGGCGCGCTTCGGCGCGGACCGGATGATCGACACGCTGCTCGATGAGCAGTCGATCCTCGGGCTCGCCATCGGCATGGGCCAGAACGGCTTCCTGCCGATGCCGGAAGTCCAGTTCCTGGCCTATCTGCACAATGCCGAGGACCAGATCCGGGGCGAGGCGGCGACGCTGCCCTTCTTCTCGAACGGGCAGTTCAGCAACCCGATGGTGCTGAGGATCGCGGGGCTGGGCTATCAGAAGGGCTTCGGCGGGCATTTCCACAACGACAACTCGGTCGCCGTCCTGCGCGACATCCCCGGCCTGATCCTCGCCGTGCCGTCGAACGGGGCCGACGCGGCGCGGATGCTGCGCGAATGCGCCCGGCTGGCACGGGAAGAGCAGCGGGTCGTGGTGTTCCTGGAGCCCATCGCCCTTTACCCGATGCGCGACCTGCATGCCGAAAAGGACGGCGGCTGGATGACGCTTTACCCCGACCCGTCCGAGGCCATCCCGCTGGGCGAGGTGGGCGTGCATGGCACGGGCGAGGACATCGCCCTCGTGAGCTTCGGGAACGGCCACTACCTGTCGCGGCAGGCTCAGGCCCGCCTCGCCGCATCCGGCGTGGCCGCGCGGGTCATCGACATGCGCTGGCTGTCGCCCCTGCCCGCCGAGGCGCTGGTGGCAGCGGTTGCGGGCGCGCGGCGTATCCTGATCATCGACGAAACCCGCCGCTCGGGCGGGGTGGCCGAAGCGCTGATGGCGCTTTTCCACGACCGCTGCGATGTGCCGCCGTCCCGGCTGACGGCCGAAGACAGCTTCATCGCCACCGGCCCCGCCTATGCCGCGACCATGCCCTCGGCCGACAGCATCGTCGCCGCCGCGATGGCGATGATGCGATGAGGACGGCGGTGCTGATCTGCCCCGGGCGCGGGACCTACACCAAGGCCGAGCTCGGCTATCTGGCGCGGCACTTCCCCGACCCGGCCCTGCTGGCCCGATTCGACGCGCGCCGCATGGCGCTGGGGCAGGAGACGCTCGGCGAACTTGACCGGGCCCCGGCCTATTCCGTCGCGCGCCACACAAGGGGCGACAACGCCAGCGCGCTGATCTACGCCTGCACCCTCGGCGACCGGCTGGCGCTGCGCGACGTCGAACTGGTCGCGGTCACCGGCAATTCGATGGGCTGGTACTCGGCGCTCGCCTGCGCCGGGGCGCTGAGCCCGACGGCGGGGTTCGAGGTGGTGAACACCATGGGCCGGCTGATGCAAGAGAGCCTTATCGGCGGTCAGCTCATCTATCCTTTCATGGACGAGGACTGGGCCGACCGCCCCGACCGCAGGGCGGGGCTCCTGGCGCAGGTGGCGGAGATCGCCGCCCGGCCCGGCCACGCGCTCGCCTTGTCCATCGACCTTGGCGGGATGCTGGTCCTTGGCGGCAATGACGCCGGACTGGCGGCCTTCGAGGCGGCGGTGCCGCCCGTGCAGGGCCGCTTTCCGTCGCGGCTGCCCAACCACGCGGCCTTCCACACCGCGCTGCAGGCCCCGGTGGCCGAGGCCGGCAGGGCGCTGCTGCCGGACACACTCTTCGGCCAGCCCGACCTGCCGCTGATCGACGGTCGCGGATCGGTCTGGTGGCCGGGCGCCTCCCACCGCGCGGCGCTCTGCGCCTACACGCTCGGCCATCAGGTGACGGCGCCTTACGACTTCACCGCCGCCATCCGCACCGCCGCCCGCGAATTTGCGCCCGATCACTTCATCGTCGCGGGGCCCGGCACGACCCTCGGCGGAGCGGTCATTCAATCGCTGATTCTGTCCCGCTGGCGCGGCATGGCGTCGAGGGCCGATTTTCAGGCTCGGCAGGAAGCACGTCCCCTCGTCGTCTCGATGGGGCTCGCCGAGCAGCGCAAGGCGGTCACCGGAAGTGACAGGACTTGAAGGACCGGGATATACGCCGGCGCACCGTGGCCGCCACCCCCGGACTTCGGTCCGGCGCTCAGGATCGGGGCTGCCGCCGGGCGCCGAGGTCGGGGGCGAAGACAAGCGTCGCGGCGCCGATCAGGCAGGAGGACTGGCCAAGGCCGGCGGGCAGGATGTCTACCTCGGCGAAGCCGGGCTTGGCGTTCCGCACGATGGTTTCGCGGATGCTGGGCAGCAGCGCGGGCAGCGCCGCCGACATGCCGCCGCCGATGACGATCCGCTCGGGATTCAGGATGTGCAGGAGCGATGTCAGGCCGAGGCCGAGCGTTTCGGCCTCGTCCCGGACAAGGCGCTCCGCAAGCCCGTCCCCCGCCCCGGCCGCCGCAAAAATCGCGCGGGCGTCGAGCGGTTCGGCGGTGGCGAGCGACGACACGGTGCCGTCCCGCATCGCCTCGCGCGCCCGGTAGGCCAGCGCGGGGCCCGAGGCGAAATCCTCAAGGCAGGGCATGTGGCCGCCGGGGTGGCGCGGCCCCTCGCCCCGGAACAGCATGTGCCCGACATGGCCCGCCAGCCCGCGCGCGCCGCGCAAGGGACGGCCGTCCGCGATCACGCCGCCGCCGATGCCGGTGCTGAGCGTCAGGTAGACCATATCCGCCGCCCCGCGCCCGGCGCCGTGGCGCCACTCGCCGACGGCCCCGGCGATGCCGTCGTTCTCCAGCGTCACGGCCAGCCCCAGGCGGCGTTCCAGTTCGGCCCGCAGGGGGAAGTCGGCGAACCCCGACAGCGACTGGATGCCCAGCGCCATTCCCGTTCCGGTGTCGAGCGGACCCGGCGCGCAGACGCCCGCGCCCTTGACCGCGCCGACCGGTGCCGAGGCGAGCGCGGCCCCGGCGAGTGCCGCGATGCGCGACAGGACGGCTTCCGGCCCGTCGCGGGCGGGGGTCGGTTCCTCGGCATGGAAGCGGACCGTGCCGTCTTCCGTTACAAGCGCAGCGCGGATGCGGGTGCCGCCGAGGTCGATGGCGAGCGCGACGGGGGTCATGCCGGGGCTAAAGCCCGTGCAGCCAGCGCATCCGCGCCGGCAGGTCGGGCGCGGCGAAGGCGAGCGAGCCCATGACCACCGTATCGGCCCCGGCGGCGCGCATCAGCGGCACTGTCGCTTCGCGGATGCCGCCGTCGGCCGCGAGGATCGGGCGGGGCCCGGCGGTCCGGTCGATCAGCGCGCGCGCCTCGCGCAGGCGGGCATAGGTGGTCTCGTCCGGGCTGACGCCCTTGATGCCGATGGGCGTGCCGACCAGGGTGACGAAGGCAACCCTTTCCAGCCAGGGCGCGATGTCGGGGATGGGGGTGTTGAGGGTCAGCACGATCCCCGCCTTCGCCCCGGCCTTCCCGATCCGGTCCAGCGCGGCGCCAACCGCCTCGGCCCCGGCTTCCAGATGCACGCTGATCAGCGCCGCTCCGGCTTCGGCGAACTGGTCGATCTGGGCGGGAAGGATGGCGGGATCGGTCATCAGGTGGACATGCACGGGCCGCGCCGAAAGCCGGGCGAGAAGGCTCACATGATCGGCGAAAAGCAGGATCTGCGGCGCGAAGTGGCCGTCGCAGATGTCGACATGCCAGAGGTCGGCATGAGGATCCGCCCGCGCGATGTCGCGCGCCAGGTGCCCGGCATCGGCGGACCAGAGCGAGAATTCGGCGATCAACCGGTCACGCGGCAGGCGGTCGGTCCAGTCGGACGGGGGGGCGGGCAAGCGGGTCACCTCGGTGTCAGGGTCGGTCCGCTCTTTGCGGGCGGCGCGGCGCCGGTCAAGCGAAAACGCGCGGCGGGGTTGGGGGCGTCTGTCAGGGCGCCATTCACGGCACGGCATCCGCCAGGAACGCGCCAAGGGCGGCGCGGAAGGCCGGGGCATAGGCGGCGGGGTCGGCGGACTTCGACGGGATGACGGCGAGGCGCGCACCGGGAATGAGGCGGGCAAGGGTTTCGGCATAGGCGAGGGGGTGCGCGACATCCTCGCCATTGCCGATCACCAGCGTCGGCCGGGCGATGCGTTCGATCAGCGGGATCGCAACGCCGGGCCCGTCCCTGGGCAGGCGGGCGAGCAGCGCCGTGGTGGTTTCGGGGCGGGGGCGGGTGAAGAAGCCCCGGAGCGAGGCGGCGTTGTCGGGCGAGGCGGCCTCGATGGCGCGGAAGATGTCGGTTTCATGGAAGCGGGCTTCACCTTCGGTGGCACCGTGGAGAGCCAGGTGCCGCCCGGCTTCGGCGTACGCCGCCAGGCCCCCGGGCGCGGGGCGGTCGAGCCAGGCGGGGCGGGCGAGGATCAGGCGCGCGACACGGTCCGGGCGGTCGGCGGCGAGCCTCAGCGCGATGGCGGCGCCAAGCGAGATGCCGCCCGCGGCGGCGAGGCGCGGGATGCCGAGGTGGTCGAGAAGCGCCAGCGCGTCGCCGGCGAAGGTGGCGATCGACAGGTCTTCGGGCGGGCCGAGATCGCTGTCCTCGTGCCCCCGGCAGGCGAGGGTGAGGCGCGTCACCGGCAGGTCGGGGAAGACGGCGCGGGGTTGGTCGAACCCGGCGCCGAGGCCGTGCTGCCAGAGAACGGCGGGGCCGCTGCCCGTGCACTCGTAGGTCAGGGTGACGCCGTCGGGCGTGGTAAAGCGGGCGCGGGTCATGCAGGTCGGGCGCAGAGGAGGCTTAGCGCCCGGCCGGCACGGGCGGTATCGGCCGCGCCGAAGCCGTGGCCGATCAGTGCGCCCCCGAAGCCCGCCGCGCTCAGCGCCGCGGCGAAGGCGGGCAGGTCGATGGCCCCGTCGCCCGGCACCACCACCCGGCCGGCGGTGTCGATGTCCTTGGCATGCGCAAGCGCGATCTCGGGGCCCAGCAGCTCCATCGCCCCGGCGACGATCCGGGGTTGATCGGCAAGACCCGCGACGCCGATCAGGTTCGCGGCATCGAGGACGATTTTCAGATGCGGCACCCGCAGCTCGTCCAGCAGCCGCCGGGCGGCGGGGGCATCGCGGACCACGTTGGCGGGCTCGGGCTCGACGGCGAGCGTCAGCCCCTGTTCGGCCGCCCGGTCCAGCGCCCAGCCCACCTCGGCGCGCATGTCGGCCCAGGCGCCCGGCGTGGCGTTGCCGGGGTGGTCGGCCCACATGTCGGCCGCATCCCGCGATCCGGTGCAGAGCGTCACCACCGGCGCGCCGATGGCCTTCGCGGCCTTCAGGACGTTCAGGAATCGCGGACGCATCTCCCGGCGCGCCTCGGGGTCGGGGTGGGCCATGTTCCAGGTGCCCGACAGGGCCGCAAGCGTCAGACCCAGCCGCGCCGCTACGGCCCGGCCCTCGTCCAGCGCCGCCTCGTCGAGCCGGTCGGGCAGGCTTTCCATCCCGAAACTGGAAAGGTTCATCTGCGCGCCCCGGAACCCGTCGGCGCGGATCGCGGCCAGGACTTCGGACACCCGTTGAAAGGGGTAGGTGCGCGAGAAGACCGCCGGGTACATCAGACCGGACCGGAGACCGAGGCCAGATCGACCGGCTTTCCGGTTTCCGCCGACCGCGCGATGGCCACCATCGCCCGGACCGAAGCCACCCCGTCCGCGACCGAGGCGCCGGTCATCGGGGCGCCGTTCAGGATGACATCGGCAAAGGCTTCGACCTGGCGGCGGTAGAAATGCCCGTCAGCGCCCAGTATCCGGGCATAGGCCCCGTCCGCCTCGCGGAAAATGTCCACTTCCGAGGACTTGTAATACCAGGGGTTGAAGGTCTTCGCGAGAACCGATCCGTGTTCGCCATAGACCTGGAAGCCTTCGTGCCAGTCCATCCGCACCTGCAGCGTCAGGTCGAGATGGCCAAGCGCGCCGCTGTCGAAATCGACATCCACGAACCAGCACATCGCGCCGTAGCGTTCCAGAAGACGGGTCTGAACCGACCGGATCGGCCCGGCGAGGTAGCGGGCGAGATCGACGAGGTGGCTGCCGTGGGCCAGCATGTTGTAGCGGCGCTTGTCGGCCTTGGGGTCGCCCGGGGGCTTCAGCGCCGCAGCGCCGGTCTGCGGCAGGGGCTGGATCGCATCGGTCATGGTGTAGCGGTGGGTGGAATCGCAGTACCAGGCCTTCAGCGCCAGCATCTGCCCCATCTCGCCCGCGATGAAGGCCTGCGCCGCCTGGATGCCGGGGTCGAAGCGCAGCATGTGGCCGATCTGAAAGGTGCGGCCCGAGGCGGCCACGGCCGCCGCAAGCGCTTCGGCCTCCTCCACCGACAGGGCCACGGGCTTTTCGCAGAAGACATGCTTACCCGCCGCCAGCGCCCTCAGCGACGCGGGCACATGGAAGGCGTCGGAGGTGGCGACGATCACCGCCTCCACGCCGGGGTCGGCCAGCATCGCGTCATAGTCGGTGAAAACCTTGCTTGCGCCGTAGAAGGCGCCGAACTTGCGCGCCAGCCCTTCGTCGCGGTCGCAGACGGCGGCGAGCGCCAGGTTGCGGCCCTTCTGTACCGCCTCCAGATGCGCGAACTGCGCGATCGGGCCGCAGCCGAGGATGCCGACGTTCAGAAGCACCGGCTCTTTCGTCGCAGGCATCGCGCGTCCCTTCTCCCGTTGGGCCAGTTGAAGGCGGAAGCGGAAGGGCAAGTCAATGCCGGGCTGGCCCGCCCGCCCGGTTCGGACCGGCGGAGGGTTTCCCGAAGCCTTCCGTGCGGGGTGGATTGCCTTGGCTTGCGCATGGGCGCTACCACTGCCGGACGGCCCGGCGCAATGGATGCGCGGGACCCGCGGGACGGGGGGGGGTAAAGTGCGCGACCTGATGGCCAGTCCGCTGACCGGGGTGATGCCCGTCGCGCCCACCGTCTTTCACGATGACGGCAGGCTCGACCTGCCCGGGAACGCCCGGCTGATGGAGTTCATGGCCGACCAGGGCTCGGACGCGGTCTGCATCCTGGCAAATTTCTCCGAACAGTTCCTGCTGACCGACGAGGAACGCCGCCAGGTCGCCGAGACCTGCCTGACGGCGATGGGCGGGCGGGTGCCGGTGATCGTCACCTGTTCGCATTTCGCCACCGCCATCGCCGCCGCCCGGGCCCGCCATGCCGCCGACCTCGGGGCGGCGATGGTGATGCTGATGCCGCCCTATCACGGCGCGTCCCTTCAGGCCGACGAGGACGGGATCGTCGAGCACTTCGCCGAGGTCGCCCGCGCCTCTGGCCTGCCGATCATGTATCAGGACGCGCCCCTGTCCGGGGTGAAGGTCAGTGCGGCCTTCCTGGCCCGGCTGGCGCGCGAGGTGCCGGCGGTCGGCTATTTCAAGATCGAAACGCCCTTCGCGGCGCAGAAGCTGCGCGACCTGATCGCGCTTGGCGGGCCCGCGATCCTCGGGCCCTGCGACGGCGAGGAATCGATCACCCTGATGGCCGACCTGGATGCGGGCGCGACGGGGTCGATGTGTTCGGCGCTGCTGCCCGACCTGATCCGCCCGGTCATCCTGGCGCACCGTGCCGGGGACCGGGCGGCGGCGGCTGAAGGCTACCGGCGGATTCTGCCGCTGATCAACTTTGAGAACCGCCAGTGCGGGCTGCGCGCCGCGAAGGTGGTGCTGAAGGAGGGCGGCGTCATCGCGTCCGACCACCTGCGCCACCCGCTCCGCCCGCTCCACCCCGCCACCCGGGCCGGGCTGATGGAACTGGCGCGCGAGGCGGACCCGCTGGCGCTGCGCTGGGGGAAGTGAGCGCCACGGGTGTGTGGACAGGAGCGAGGTAAGGGCATGACCGAAAAAGGAACAGCCGTCGTCACTGGCGCCGGGACCGGCATCGGCGAAGCGGTCAGCGCGGGGCTTCTGGCGGCCGGCTGGCGGGTCGGCTATCTCGGCCGCCGCGCCGGGGTGCTGGAGGCGGCCATCGCCCGGACCGGAGCGCGCCCGGACCGCGCCGCCGCATTCCCCTGCGACGTGACGCGGCCGGAGGAGGTCAGGGCGGCCTTCGGCCGGGTGGCGGAAACCTTCGGCCGCATCGACCTGCTCTTCAACAACGCCGGGCGCGGCTTCCAGCCCGCCACCATCGACGAAACCCCGGTCGAGGTCTGGCTGGACGTGGTGGGCGTGAACCTGACCGGCGCCTTCCTTTGCGCCCGCGCCGCCTTCGCGCAGATGCGCCGGCAGTCGCCGCAGGGCGGGCGGATCATCAACAACGGCTCGATTTCGGCCCAGGCCCCCCGGCCGGGATCGGTCGCCTATACCGCCACCAAACATGCGATCACCGGGCTGACGAAGAGCCTGTCGCTGGACGGGCGGCCGTTCAACATCGCGGCCGGACAGATCGACATCGGCAACGCGCTGACCGAGATGGCCCGCGCGATGACGGTAGGCGTGCCGCAAGCCGACGGCCGGATCGCGCCCGAGCCCACCATCGACCCCGCCCGCGTGGCCGAGGCGGTGGTGATGATGGCAGGCCTGCCGCTCGACACCAACGTGTCGTTCATCACCGTGATGGCGACGAAGATGCCGCTGGTCGGGCGCGGCTGAGGGAGAAGGCGCATGAAAATCCTGATCACCGGCGCTGCGGGGATGATCGGCCGCAAGCTGACGGCGCGGCTGGTCGCGGACGGGCATCTGGGGGGCAGGAAGGTCACCGGGCTTGTTCTGCACGACATCGCCGCGCCCGAGGCCCCCGCGACGGGCATTCCGGTGACGGCCGTTGCGGGCGACCTCGCCGCCCCCGGCGCGGCCGGGGCGCTGGTGGCGCAGCGGCCGGATGTGGTCTTCCACCTGGCCGGGGTGGTCTCGGGCGAGGCCGAGGCGAATTTCGAGCTTGGCTACCAGGTCAACCTCGACGGCACGCGGCAGCTTTTCGAGGCGATCCGCGCCGCCGGGTTCGTGCCGCGCGTCGTCTTCACCTCGTCCCTCGCGGTCTTCGGCGCGCCCTTCCCCGAGGTGATCCCGGACGAGTTCCACCTGACGCCGCTGACCTCCTACGGCACCCAGAAGATGATGGCCGAGGCGCTGCTGGCCGATTATTCGCGGCGGGAGTTCTTCGACGGGATCGGACTCCGCCTGCCGACCATCTGCGTCCGGCCCGGCGCGCCGAACAAGGCGGCCTCGGGCTTCTTCTCGGGCATCATCCGCGAGCCGCTGGCCGGTCAGCGCGCCGTCCTGCCGGTGCCACGCGAGGTGATCCACACACACGCCAGCCCGCGCTCGGCGGTGGGGTTCCTGCTGCATGCCGCAGTGCTCGACACCGCGCGGGTCGGTCCGCGACGGAATCTGACGATGCCCGGGGTCGCCGTCAGCGTGGCCGGGATGATCGCGGCGCTTGGCCGGGTCGGGGGGGCGGCAGCGGTGGCCCGGATCGACGAGCGGCCCGACGCGGTGATCGGCACCATCGTCGCGGGATGGCCCACCCGCTTCGACGCCCGCCGCGCCCGCGACCTGGGCTTCGTTGCCGAGACGGACTTTGACGAGATCGTGCGGGCGCATGTCGAGGACGAACTGGGCGGCAGGGTCGCGGGCTGAAGGGCTGGAAGGCCGCACCCTGGGGCGTGTCGCGGCCAGTCGAATTCAGTCTGGAGCCGGATAACCCGTCCCGGGCCTGCCCCGGGACCTCATCCGCCCCGAGGCGGTGCGGGTCGATGGCGAGGCCCCGGGTCAGGCCCCGGGGCGCGACGCCTGGTTTCCGATCGGCAGCGACATGTGCTGGACGCCAGCGCCGCCCGTCTGCATCTGCAGCGCCAGGTCGCGCCCCTCGTCGTCGGCGAAGAAGGCCATCCAGTCCTCGGTTCCGTCCGGGTGGCGGTGGATCATGTGCGGTGCACCCCGGAAGCTGACACCCTTCGCGGCGAGCGTGGCATGGGCTGCGCCGATGTCGTCCACGCGGAAATAGAGGATATCGGCCTCCTCGCGGCGGCCGGTTTCCCGCAGCATCAGCCGGGTGCCGCCGAGGTCGAGGAAGGCGAGGCCGGGAAAGGCGTAAAGCTCGCGCAGCCCCAGTTCGTCGCGGAAGAAGCCCCGCGCGCGGTCAAGCGCCTCGACCCGCCGCGCGATCTGTCCGAGCTGGCCCGTGATCATCCCTGTCCCCTTCCCTCGCCGCCGCCGCGAACCCGGTGTCGCAATCCCCCGCCAGCCGCCGGGTTCGGCCCGGCAGCCCGCCCCGTCCAAGCCGGGCAACCGGAGCGCGCTGCGCCGAGAGTACCCGGCCGGAGGGTGATTTTCACTCCCCCGGCCGTGCCTGCCCGATGATCGCCGTTTTGCGGCTGGCGTCCGGTGACTGGCGTCAGGTGGCGGGCCTCAGGGCCGCGCCGTTGCCCGTCAGCCGCCGCCGGATCAATGCGAGCCCCGCCAGCGCGGCGGCAAGCAGTTGCAGGCCCGCGGGAAGCGGCACCGGCGCAGGGTCGCCTTCGGTGATGCTGAAGACCAGCGACGGGTGCTTGTATTCAAGATCGACACCCTCGTCGGCGCGGATCAGCCCGATGCCGGGCGCGTAGTACTTGATTTCGCGCAAGGAGGGATCGAGCGCGGTCGATTCGAACATCGCGAGCACATTCGTGTAGGTCCGCCCGCCCGACACCACGGTGGCGTCCGTCGCGATCACCAGGGCTTCGTCGAGCGCGTTGTCGGCGCCGGCGAATTCCTGAAAGAACGACAGCCCCACCGACGGCGCGGCCGGCATCTGGAAGCCGGGCAGCGCGCCGTTCGCGCCGGCGAGCCAGGACGAGCTGCTGCTGGTGCCGGTCAGGTTCCCGTTCTCGTCGTAAAGGTAGTTCGTCACATCCTCGCCCATGTACCAGACGTTGCCGGCGGTATCCTGGGCGAAGTAGTCGCGGGTTTCCTCCACCAGAACGCCGTTCACATAGGCCTGGTCGAGCATCGTCTGGGTGCCGACGCCCAGAAGCGTCCGGCCGGCGCCGGCATAGCTGCGGATGGTGGTTTCGGTGAAGGGCGTGCCCTGGTCCTCGCCCTTGGCGGTCAACGAAAGGGAGTAGCCCGGGGAAAGCGTGAAGAAGGGATTGCTGATCGCCGCGCCGGGGGTGAAGGTCGCCGCGCCGAAGTCGGGCAGGAAGGTCGCGGCGGCGGCGGGCCCCGGCGCGAGCGCCGCGAACGCGAGAACCGCGAGGATCTGCGCTGCGCCTCGGGCGGCGGTTGCGGATGTGGTCACGTTGTCCTCCTGTGCTGTCCCGCCGCCCCCTCGGGTGTCGCGGGTCATGGCGGACCCCGATCAGGGGGCGGTCGGATCGGCGGGTCGATCCGGCGGAGGTGAGGGGCGATCCGGCAGACGTGCGATACCCGGGACGGTCCGGCGGAAAGGCGCGCCTCGGGGCGGGTTTCCGCCGGGGTCCGACGGATGTAGGATTGCCGCCGCCCGGCGCCGCCGCCGAAGCTTGCCGCGCCGTTCGCCCGCGAGGCCCTGATGACCCTCTCCATGCCCCGCCGCCTTGGCTGGCTCGCGCTGGCCGCCCTCTGCCTGGCCGGGGGACTTGCCGCGCTTGACGGAGGGGTGGACGGTTTCGACAGTCCGGCCGACTTCGCGCTCGACGTCCTCGACCGGCTGCTTCCCATCGGCGCTGCGGCCGCGATCGCCTGTCTGGCGGCGCGCTTCGCGGTGCTTTCGGACGAAACCGAGGGGCTGCGGCGCAGCCTCGGGCTGGTTTCGGCCGAGGCCGAGGCGTGGCGAATGCGGAGCCGGCGGCTGCTCGACGGCTTGTCGGCGGCGGTGTCGGCGCAGTTCCGCGACTGGGGGCTGACCCCCGCCGAGGCCGAGATCGCGGGGCTGATGCTGAAGGGCGCGGCGCTGCGCGACATCGCCGTGCTGCGGCACACCTCCGAGGCAACGATCCGCCAGCAGGCGCAGGGGATCTACCGCAAGTCGGGGCTGGCCAACCGCGCCGAACTGGCCGCGTTCTTCCTCGAGGATGTCTTCGACACGGCGGCCGCAGCGGTGGGCGCAGAGGGTGAAGGTGCGCTGCGGGGCGCCGTGAACTGACGCCGGCCGGGCCCGTGGCATGGGGCTTTTCCTTTGCGTTTCCGTGCCTTACCTTCGCCCCCCATGTGCGGCCGTTTCGTCATCACCCTGCCCTCCGTCGCAATGGCGGAGCTTTTCGACGCCGTGCCCGGGAACGATCTTCCCGGGGGGGAGCGGTTCAATGTCTGCCCGACCCAGACCATTGCCGCCTGCACCTCGGAAGGCGGCGCCCGGCGGCTTCGGGCGATGCGCTGGGGGTTCGTGCCGCACTGGTACAAGACGCCCACCGACGGCCCGCTGCTGATCAACGCCCGGGGCGATACGGTAGCCGAAAAACCCGCCTTCCGCGCCGCCGTGCGCGAACGGCGCTGCCTGATCCCGGCGGACGGGTTCTATGAATGGCACCGCGCCGACCCGAAGAAGCCGCAGCCCTGGTACATCCACCGCACCGACGGGCAGCCGCTTGTTTTCGCAGGGATATGGCAGGACTGGGAGAGGGATGGGCAGCGGCTGTCGGGCTGCGCCATCGTCACCACCGGGGCCGGCCCGGCGCTGGCGGGGGTCCATGACCGCGAGCCGGTGACGGTGGAGCGGGCGGACTGGCCCCTGTGGCTGGGCGAGGCGGGGAAAGGCGCGGTGGCGCTGGTCCGGGCGACGGGGCCGGGGGTGCTGGCGACGCACCGGGTCGGGGTGGCAGTGAACTCGAACCGGGCGGAGGGGGCGGGGCTGAGGGAGCCGCTGGCGGGGTGAGGGGGCGCAGGGGCTTGCGGGCGCTCGGTTGATCCGGGGGGGGGGCGGTTTTGAGGCGTATGCCAGACGTATGCTGAACGTATGGCTGACGTACGTACGTTGGGGGAACGGACAGGGCGTTAACCATGAGGGGGCGAATCGGGGGGGACGTACGCCTGCGAAGGGGGCGGCCCCTTCCCGCGCCTGTCGCTGTTCTTCACCCACCCCCACCCTTTCCCTCCCCGGTGCTTGGCGGAGGGGAGGGCCATCGGGTGGGGTGAGGGGGCGGGGGGTGCGCTCGGCGAACCTTCGCGGACGGGGCTCCCCACCAGAAAAGACCGCCGCCCCGCCGCCCCACAGGGAGCGGGGGCGGCGGGGGCGGCGGGGACCCGGGCGGATGTGAGCGGGGGCGCCCGGGGATCGCGGGCCTCAGGCGACCTTCTCGAGGACGACCTGCTGGGTGATGCCGAGCGCGTGGCAGACTTGGCGGGTCAGGTGCGGGCGGTTGAGGGTGTAGAAGTGCAGGTCCTGCACCCCCTCGCCCAGCAGCCGGTCGCAAAGCACGGTGCACTGGGTCAGCGCCAGAAGCTCCTCGCGGCCGTCGCGGCGCGCCAGGGCGAAGGCCTCGTCGAGGCGCGCGGGGATATGGGCGCCGCTGCGGGCGGCGAAGCGCTTCGCGCCCTCCCACGAGGTGATGGGCAGGATGCCGGGGACGATGGGCGCGGCGATGCCCGCCTTGGCGCAGGCGTCGCGGAAGCGCAGGAAGGTCTCGGCCTCGAAGAAGAACTGGGTGATGGCCGATGTCGCCCCGGCCGCGATCTTGCGCTTCAGCCACAGGATGTCGGCCTGCGCGTCCGCCGCGTCGGGGTGGCGTTCGGGATAGGCGCCGACGCGCAGGGTGAACTTGCCCGTCGCGGCCAGGGCCCCGATCAGCTCGATGGAATGGCGGAAGCCCAGGGGGTGCGGGGTGAAGCGGGCGGCGCCCTTCGGCGCATCGCCGCGCAGCGCCACCAGGTCGGTGACGCCGGCCGCGGCGTAGCCTTCCGCGATGGCGAGGGTTTCGGACTTCGTCGCATCGACACAGGTCAGGTGGGCGGCGACGTTTAGCCCGTAGTTGGCGCGGATCGCGGTGACCGCCTCATGCGTCAGCCGCCGGGTTGTGCCGCCCGCGCCGTAGGTGACGGAAACGAAGCCGGGGTTCAGGGGGGCAAGCGCGCGGACCGTTTCCCAAAGCCGGAACGAGGCGTCAAGCGTCTGCGGCGGGAAGAACTCGAAGGATATGCGGGGGATGCGGGGCATGGGTCTTTTCCTGAGGTCCGGGGGACTTGTGCCATGCAGGGGCCTGTGAGACAAACGCATAATTCTCAAGATCAACATGCGGTACGACTCATGCATATCGAGCTGCGCCACCTGCGCACCATCCGGGCGATCCACGAAACGGGGGGCCTTTCGCGCGCGGCAGAGGCCTTGAACATCACCCAGTCGGCGCTGTCCCACCAGGTGAAGGGGATCGAGGACCAGGCCGGGGTGGAGCTGTTCGTGCGCCGCTCGAAGCCCCTGCGGCTGTCGGCGGCTGGGCAGCGGATGCTCAGGGCGGCCGAGCGGGTGCTGCCCGAGATCGAGGCGCTGGCCGAGGAGTTCAGGGGCCTGCGGGCGGGGCGGGCGGGTCGGCTGCACATCGCGATCGAATGCCATGCCTGCTTCGACTGGCTTTTCCCGGTACTGGAAGCGTTCCGCCGCGCCTGGCCCGAGGTGGACGTGGACATCCGCCCCGGCCTCGCCTTCGGCGCCCTGCCCGCGCTGATGCGGGAGGAGGTGGACCTGGTGGTGTCGTCGGACCCCGAACGCCTGGCGGGCGTGGTGTTCAACCCGCTCTTCGACTACGAGCCGGTCTTCGTTGCCGCCGCGACCCATCCGCTGGCGGCGAAGCCCTGGATCGAGGCCGGGGATTTCCGCGGCGAGACGCTCTTGACCTATCCGGTGGACCGGGCGCGGCTGGACATCTTCTCGGAAGTGCTGATGCCGGCCAGGGTCGAACCGGGGGCGGTCAGGCAGGTGGAGCTGACGGCGGTGATCCTGATGCTGGTGGCGGCGGGGCGGGGGGTGGCGGTGCTGCCGGACTGGGTCCTGCGCGAGGTGAAGTACCGGCCCGACTACGTGACGCGGCCGGTGACCGGGAAGGGGCTGGTGAAACGGATGTACGCCGCCCTGCGCGAGGCGGACGCGGCGCGGCCCTTCATGGCGCATTTCCTGAAGCTGGCGCGGAGCGAGCCGGTGAAGCTGCAGAGGCAGTAGGGGCGGAAAACTTCATTGAGCCACTTCTTCTGAATCTCTTGATCCACACCGGGTATCTCGCGAACGCGCGTTGCGGCGGAAGTTGTACCGGAAAAATCCTACTTGCCCGCGCCTTCTGCTGAAAGAATGATCGATGCGTCGCACTCAAGATATCCAATGGCGGAGAGAAGAAAATGCTTAGGACCACAATCATTTGCCTTGCTTTGGTCCTGCCCGCATCGGCTGACGCCAAGTCCGGTAAGGTCGACTACCGAAAGACTGCGCTCGCCTGCACTTTTTCGAAAGAATGCACCAGCGAGCACCCAATGACATACGGAGAGAATTACGTCGCAGACTTCTCGCAATGCCTTAAGGAACGTCTGAAGAACCTGCCACTTTCGGTGTGATCTGGTAGGCTTGGGCAACCCTGCAAGGAGCCGCGCCGATGCCGAAGCAGCCCGCCTTTCTCGGTCTTCGCGATGCGATGAAGAAGAA
>JBJXFU010000038.1:0-3396 GCA_046155885.1 Paracoccaceae bacterium | reverse complement strand
AGGTCGCTCCTCCGTCGATGGACAGCTCCGTGAAGACATCGAAGAAGCTGTCTATTTGATACAGGCCGCCGCCGATGGGGATGATGTCGGTCTGGCCGAGCGTTTGCAGCGTGGGGCTTTCGCGAATCATCACCGGCCCGAGGGGCGAGACGCCCGAGAGGCTCAACGCGAGCATCTCGGTCTGGAAACTGCCGGTGACGTTGCCGACCTTGCCCTGCACCAGCGTCTCCACCGGACCCGAAAGGGTGAGGGGCTGGTTGGTGAAGACGGGAAAGCCGCCATTCGTCACGCTGACCAGGCCGGAGACGATGGAATCGAAGTTCTCGCGCTCGTCGGCCCCGACGGGAGTGCGGATGATATTGGAAAATCCCGAGTGCTGGATCTGGCTCAGGATGATCTGCAGGGCGCCGGCCGTGTAGGTGGCATGGACGCCCGCCGGCGTCACATACGCTCCGCCGACCGGGGGCAGGCTGGGGTCGCTGGTGATGAGGCTGGCGTGGCCGGGGGCGACGAGGCCGGCCAAGGCCAGCGCCGCGGTGGCCGCCCGGCGCAGGAGCCGGCGGAGGAGGGGCGAATTTGGGGTTGGGGGTCGGGAGTTCATGGTTTGGGGATGCGGGGGTTTGGGGTTGCTGTGGGTCTGGCGGTGGAAAATGGGGCCGTCGTCAGCAGGCCGGGCGCGGGCCGGGGCCGGGGCTGGGAAAAGGACAACCGGGAGCCTTCCGGGAGCGCCGTGCTTCGCGGGGAGTGCCGGGGCGGGATGTGCCACTCGTGGTCACGCGCGCACTTTTTGCGCCCGCGGGAGCGCGTGTCAATGGAAATTTCCGGGTTTTTTCCCGCACCCCTTTTCCCCCTGCCCGCGCGCGACGCTCCGCGGCCGGCCGGGCCGGGCCGGGCCACGGCAACCGCTAGAGCCCCAGGCCCGGGGGCATCCCGGGCAGGCCGCCCATGCCGCCGGTGATCTTGCCCATCTCGGCCTGCATGAGCGCGCGGCCTTCTTCGATGGCTTTCTGCACGCCGGTGAGGATGAGGTCTTCGAGCATTTCCACGTCGTTCGGGTCCACGACGTCCTTGCTGATCCTGATGGCGAGGACGTCGCCCGCGCCGTTCGCGGTGACGGTGATTTTTCCGCCGCCGGCGGTGGTCTCGACGGTCTTGTCGGCGAGTTCCTCCTGCGCCTTCTGCATCTGTTCCTGCATCTTCTGCGCCTGCTTCAGCATCTTCTGGATATTCATGGTGGTCTCGGGTGGTTGGTCGTGGAGTTTACGGGCCGCAGCCGCGTGTGGTGATCAGATCCACATACGCGCAATCAATCAGGTCGGCATCGCGGATGTCGAGCGCGGTGCGGAATTTCTCGGCGACCTGTTCGCCGGCCTCGGGGGGCTGGCCCGGCGCGAGGACGACTTCGAGTTCGATGAACTGTCCGAGGCCCTTCACCTCGTCGAGGTGGATGCGGGTGCGGCCTTCCCATTTGGTCGAGAGGAAAAGCGTGCGGCGCTTGCGCACTTCGGCGCAGATGCCGAGGGCGCGCGCGAGGGTCTCGCAAAGCTGGGCCGGCGCGGTCGTGGGGGTGATGCTGTATTCGCAGAGTTTCGGCCCGGGGACATTCGGGCGCTCGTAGAAGATCAATTCGCCGCGCTGGTCGCCCAGCTGCCGGAGCTTCAGGCGCCCGGCGGGGACGGCGAAGAAGGTATCCACCTGTTCGAGGAGCTCGCCTTCGCCGTCGGCGATGAGCCGCGCCTCGGCACGCTGCCGCGCCCAGTTGCGAATCCGGGCCTTGATTTCGATGTTCGCACCCATGCGCCCAGCATGCACCACCGCCCGCCATCGGCGAGCGGAAAAAAAAACGGGCGGCCGCCGCCGGAGGACGGCGCTTCCGGCCCGCCCACCAGGCGGCCGGACCCGCGGCGGATCAGGGCTTGCGCAACCGGTAGAAGCGGCTGGGCAGCACGGTGGGGTCCGGCACTTTCACCACTGGCCCGACGACGCTGCGCGCATTCGTGAGCGGCCGCCAGTCCGGTGGCGCGAGCGAATCGGCAGATTCCAGGACGAGCGAGGCGTGGGCCGCCGGCCAGGCCAGTTCCGGCACGGTGGCGACGAGGCGGACGTCGAGGCGGGGCATCGGCTCGTCGCCGTCGGGCACGGAGTTGAGATTGCGATCGATCGAGAGCCGGGGGCCCGAGCCGGGCGGCACGCCCATCACGGCGAGCGTGGCGGTCCCGGCGGTGATCCTGCTTTCGAGCTGGGTCCGCGTGAAAGGCCCCACGCCCGAACGGTCGCTGACGTAGTCATTCGTCGCGGACCGATACAGCAGGGCCTGCCGCTCGCCGTCGATGTCCGCATGGATGACCAGGTCGATGCTGCCGGCGGCGGCCTGGCTCTGGAGGGTGGTCCACGCGGGGCCCGCGCCGGCGAGATTCGCCGCGCGGATCGAGCGCGTGAAGCCGACGGCGGGCGCGCTCCCGGTGTCGAGGCACATCATGAAGGCGCTGAGGTTGCGTTTGACCGTCGTATCCATGGCGAACGAACCGAAGACGGGGCGGGAGAGGAAGGTGAAGAGGTCGGGATCGAGCCCGTCATGCACGAGCCCGAAACCGCTGAGGGAGACGGCGGTCGCGCTGCGGACGAAGAACCGCTTTTGATACACGTTGCGGAGCTGGGGCACTTTCACGTCCTGGCTGGTCTGCAAGGCCCCGGCCGGGATGATGAGGTTGTTCGTTCCATTCGTGCCGAAGGGCCCCGGGGTCAGCGTGTGACAGGAATTGCAGGTGAGGCCCGGCTGGTAGGGCTGATTCAGGTAGGTGTTCCGGCCGGCATTGGGATTGCCGGCATTCGGGTCGCCCGGCGGAAAGCTCGCGGGCATCGTGCGGTCGAGATTCTGATGGGGGTTCGGCTCAAAGGCGATCGTGTTGATGAAATCGCGGAAGGCGTTCATGTCCGGCGTGGTGATCTGGGTGCCGCCCATCAGCGCGACGAAGGCGCCGTTGAAGGCGTTGAAGTCGGCGCGGTCGCCGCGCCAGTGCAGCGGGACGTTGGCGGTGATGCCGCGCAAGGTCTGCGTGGTCATCGGGCCTTTCATGGGGTGCATGTTGAGGGTCTGCGGGGGGCCGCCGAGCGGGTTCGGCTGCGTGACCTGCTGCATCAGCCCGGCGGGATCGCCGAGGTCCCACGCGAGTTCGTCGCGGTCGCCGTCGATGTGGCAGGAAGCGCAGGATTGCGTGCCATTGCCGGAGAGCCGGGCGTCGTAGAGAAAGCCGCGCCCATTGCGAATCGACGCTGGCGTCGGGTCGAAAGTGCCCGTCGCGATTTCGCCGAGCACAGACTCGGTCGCCGTGGATACGATCGTGATCGTGTTGCTCAGCCGATTCAGCGCGTAGAGCCGCTGGCGCGCGGCGTGGA
>JBJXFU010000034.1:0-17115 GCA_046155885.1 Paracoccaceae bacterium | reverse complement strand
CGACACCTACGACGACATCGTCGACGCCTGCTGCACCGCCTGGAACTTCTTCGCAAACGACCCCAAGACAATCGCCTCCATCACCTCACGGGCCTGGGCACAGGTCAGTTGAAGGGGCCGTTGGTATTAGAACCGTTCTAATCCTTGACACCCTGCCGCCCCGGGCGCATATCCGACTTATCCTGTCGGAGATGCCAACATGTTCATCCAGACCGAATCCACGCCCAACCCCGCGACGCTGAAGTTCCTGCCCGGGCAGACGGTGCTCGAGTCCGGGACGGCGGATTTTCCTTCGGCAGATACGGCGGCCAAGTCGCCGCTGGCGCGGCGCATCTTCGCGGTGGAGGGGGTGACGGGGGTGTTCCTCGGCACCGATTTTGTGACCGTGACGAAGGCCGAGGCGGTGCTCTGGGAGCACATCAAGCCGGCGATCCTCGGTGCGGTGATGGAGCATTTCCAGTCGGGCCAGCCCGCCGTCGAGGGCGAGTGGCAGGGCTCGGGCCACGTGGCGCATGAGGGGCCGGACGGCGATCTGGTGCGGCAGATCAAGGAGTTGCTCGATACCCGCGTGCGCCCGGCGGTGGCGCAGGACGGGGGCGACATCACCTTTCACGGCTTCGACCGGGGGGTTGTGTATCTGCACATGAAGGGCGCCTGCGCGGGCTGCCCGTCCTCGACCCTGACCCTGAAGATGGGGATCGAGAACCTGCTGAGGCACTACATCCCGGAAGTGGTGGAGGTGCGGCCCGTGGCCGCCTGATCCCGGGTTTCCGGACCGCCTGACGCGGAGTGTGGCCACGGCCCGAAGACGGAATGACCCCCGGCCTGACCCTCGGCTTCGATACCTCCGGCCCGTATTGCGCCGCCGCGCTTGCGCTTGACGGCAGGATCGTCGCAGCGGTCAGCGAGGACATGGCGAAGGGGCAGGCCGAGCGGTTGTTTCCGCTGCTTGAGGAGCTCTTGGCGGGGGCGGGCACGGGCTGGCGCGGTATTGCGGCGCTGGGGGTGGGCGTCGGGCCCGGGAACTTCACCGGGGTCCGGATCGCGGTTTCGGCGGCGCGGGGGCTGGCGCTTTCGCTGCGGGTCCCGGCGGAGGGCGTGACCGGGTTCGAGGCACTGGCCTTCGGGCTGCCGCGCCCGGTGCTTGCCTCGCTCGACGCGCGGCAGGGGCGGCTCTGGCTGCAGGTCCTGCGCGAGAGCGGCGGCGACGCCCCCCTGCTGCTTGGCGAGGGCGCGGCGCTGCCGCCCAGCATGGCGGGGCTCATCGTCGCGGGGCACCGGGCGGCCGCGCTGGCGGCGCGGACGGGAGGCCGGGCTTTGTCGCCCGCCCTGCCCCCGGCCTGGGCCATCGCACTGATCGCCGCAGCGCGGGCCGCCGCCGGGCGCCCGCGCCCCGCGCCGCTCTATCTCCGCCCGCCCGATGCCGTCCCGGCCGCGCCGCAGCCCCGGATCGTGCCGTGACGCCCGCCGGTCTGGCGCGGCTGCACGCGCTTTGCTTTACCGCCCCGCCGCCCTGGTCGGAAGCCGCCTTCCGCGAGGCGCTGGCCGCGCCCGGGACGTTTCTGCTGACCGCGCCCGAGGGGTTCCTGATCGGCCGGGCGGCGGCGGGCGAGGCGGAGCTTCTGACGCTCGCGGTTGCGCCCGGGGCGCGGCGGCAGGGCATCGGCCGGGCTCTGGTCGCGCGCTTTGCCGGGGAAGCGGAAGGGCGCGGGGCGGAGCGGCTGTTCCTCGAGGTGGCGGCCGACAACTTCGCGGCGCGGGCGCTTTATGCCGGGGCCGGGTTCCGCGATGCCGGGTTCCGGCGCGGCTACTACCGGCGCCCAAGCGGAGCGGCGCTGGATGCGGTTCTGATGGTCCGTGAGGGTCTGGCGGCACCTCTGCCCGGGAATTGACCGGAAGGTAAAATCACGGCCCGGCCCGCGCAGAATCCAGTTGACCGCGCCAGCCGAAGCGGCGCTAATCGCGCATGATCCGCAGAGATCGGCCCGCCGCGAGGGCGGGGCGCGCCCTTGCCGGGCGCGGCAATCCAAACGGGAGTATCACATGAGCCTTATGCAGAAATTCCTCGGCGCGGCCGCCACGCTCGCGCTGACCGCCGGCATCGCCACGGCCGAGCCCGCGATCATCTACGACCTCGGCGGCAAGTTCGACAAGTCCTTCAACGAGGCCGCCTTCAACGGCGCAGAGCGCTGGAAGGCCGAGACCGGCGGCACCTACAAGGAACTCGAGATGCAGAACGAGGCGCAGCGCGAGCAGGCGCTTCGCAAGCTGGCGGAATCGGGGGCCAACCCGGTGGTGATGACGGGCTTCGCCTTCGGCGACGTGCTGAGCGCCGTCGCCCCGGACTTCCCGGACACCAAGTTCGCGATCATCGACGTGGACTGGCTTGACCTGCCCAACGTCAAGCAGGTCGCCTTCACCGAACACGAAGGCAGCTATCTCGTCGGGGTGCTGGCCGCGATGGCCTCGAAGTCAGGAACCGTCGGCTTCGTCGGTGGCATGGACATCCCGCTGATCCGCCGCTTCGGCTGCGGCTACGCGCAGGGCGTCAAGTCGGTGAACCCGGATGCCACCGTCATCGCCAACATGACGGGCACCGACCCCTCGGCCTGGAACAACCCCGTCAAGGGGGGCGAGATCGCCAAGGCGCAGAAGGCGCAGGGGGCGGACGTGATTTTCGCGGCGGCGGGCGGGACCGGGATCGGCGTGCTGCAAGCGGCGGCCGACGACGGCATCCTGTCGATCGGCGTCGATAGCAACCAGAACTACCTTCACCCCGGTCAGGTCCTGACCTCGATGCTCAAGCGTGTGGACAACGCGGTCTACGAAGCCTTCAAGGAAGGCGCAGACCTCAAGCCCGGGGTCAACGTGATGGACCTCAAGGCAGGCGGCGTGGACTATGCGCTGGACGACAACAACGCGGCGCTGATCACCCCGGACATGAAGGCGGCTGTGGACGCGGCCAAGGCGAAGATCATCTCGGGCGAAATCGCGGTTCACAACTACACGACCGACGAAACCTGCCCCGCAGTCACGTTCTGATCGGGGCCTTGGGGGCATGACCCTTACCGGGCTGGCGGGGCGGCATTCCGATGCCGCCCCTTCCGCGCCGATCCCGGCCATCGAGCTGAAGGGGATTTCGAAGGCGTTCGGGTCGGTTCAGGCCAACAAGAACATCTCGATCCGCGTGATGCCGGGCACCATTCACGGCATCATCGGCGAGAACGGCGCGGGCAAGTCGACGCTGATGTCGATCCTCTACGGCTTCTACAAGGCCGATGCCGGCGAAATCCTTATCAACGGCAAGCCTGCCCATATCCCGGACAGCCAGGCGGCGATCCGGGCGGGAATCGGGATGGTTTTCCAGCACTTCAAGCTGGTGCAGAACTTCACCGTGGTCGAAAACGTCATCCTCGGCGCCGAGGACGGGGCGCTTCTGACGCCCTCGATCGCGAAGGCGCGCAAGGCGCTGGCCGATCTGGCGCATGAATACGAACTGGACGTGGAGCCCGACGCGCTGATCGAGAATCTGTCGGTCGGCCACCAACAGCGGGTAGAGATTCTCAAGGCGCTCTACCGGCACGCCGACATTCTGATCCTCGACGAGCCGACGGGCGTTTTGACGCCGGACGAGGCCGACCATTTGTTCCGCATCCTGAAGGGACTGAAGGAGCAGGGAAAGACCATCGTCCTGATCACCCACAAGCTCCGCGAGATCATGGAGATCACCGACACCGTCAGCGTGATGCGGCGCGGCGAGATGACCGCGACGGTGAAGACCGCCGAGACCAGCCCCGAGAGGCTGGCCGAGAAGATGGTCGGCCGCAAGGTTCTGCTGAACGTTCCGAAGGGGCCGTCGAACCCGGGGCGGACCATCCTGGAGGTGGAGGACCTGAGGGTCCGCGACGACAGCGGGGTGGAGCGGGTGAAGGGCATTTCGCTTTCGATCCGGGCGGGGGAGGTATTGGGCATCGCGGGGGTTGCGGGGAACGGGCAGACCGAGCTTCTGCAGGTTCTGGGCGGCATCCGGCGCGGTACCGGCACGGTGCGGCTGAACGGCAAGCCGCTCGACCTGACGGGCCGGCATTCCGACGGGCAGTCGCGGCGTGCCGATGGAATCGCGCATGTGCCCGAGGACCGTCAGCACCTGGGCCTGATCATGGACTTCATGGCCTGGGAGAACTGCGCCTTCGGCTATCACCACGACCCGGCCTATCAGAAGAACGCGGTCTTCATGGACAACGCGGCGCTTCTCAAGGACTGCGAGGGCAAGCTCGAGCGTTTCGACGTGCGCCCGCCGATCGCGACGCTGCCTGCCAAAAGCTTTTCCGGCGGAAACCAGCAGAAAATCGTGCTGGCGCGCGAGATCGAGCGGAACCCCGACCTGCTGCTGGTCGGGCAGCCGACGCGGGGGGTGGATATCGGGGCGATCGAGTTCATCCACAAGCGCATTGTGGAACTGAGGGACGCGGGCAAGGCAGTGCTGTTGGTGAGCGTCGAGCTGGACGAGATTATGAGCCTTGCGGACCGTATTGCGGTGATGTTCGACGGGCGGATCATGGGCGAACGGCAGCCCGGGGCGACTGACGAGCGGGAACTGGGGTTGTTGATGGCGGGCGTGGGCGAGGCGGCGGCATGACGGCCGCGGGATCCGCCCGCCCCTGTTGCACAATTTTTCGTACGAAAAATTGTGACGTTGTTTCGCGCGAAGGCACGGCCTTCGGTCTGGGCATTTGGGGGAACCACCCGGGCGGGCGGTGCGGTCTACGTACTCTGCGCGGTCCTAAGAAAGTGTTGATGCGCGCCACGATCCGTCGGCAAGCGGCCACCCGGTCACGGTCGGCCGGAGCCCCCTCGCCATGACCCGCCTTCCCCCCTGGGCCGACGCGATCCTGGTGCCGCTGATCAGCCTGATCATCGCCTTCTTCATCTCCGGCCTCGTCATCTGGGCGATCGGCGAGAACCCGTTCACGGCGATGGGGATCATGGTCTCGGGCGCGGTCGGGTCGGCCTATGGCTGGGGCTACACGCTTTATTACGCGACGAACTTCATGTTCACGGGCCTTGCCGTCGCGGTCGCCTTCCACGCCAGCCAGTTCAACATCGGCGGCGAGGGGCAGGCGACGCTCGGCGGGCTTGGCGTGGCCGTCGCGCTTCTCTTCATTCCATGGCCGCACTGGTCCATCGCGCTCTTGGCCGCGAGCCTTGCCGCAGCGCTTTTTGGCGCGGCCTGGGCGCTGATCCCGGCCTGGCTGCAGGCGAAACGCGGCAGCCATATCGTGATCACCACGATCATGTTCAACTTCATCGCCTTCGCGCTGATGAACTACGCGCTGAACAAGTGGCTGAAACCCACGGGCAGCATGGACCCGTCGAGCGCCCGCTTTCCGGCCGAGGTGCGGCTGCCGTCGTTCCACGACCTGCCGTTCCTGGGTGAGATGTTCACGAAGTCCGCGCCCGCCAACGTGACCTTCTTCATCGCGCTTCTCGCGGCCTGGGGGGTCTGGCTGCTTTTGTGGCGGACGCGGCTCGGCTACATGATCCGGGCCTTCGGCAAGTCCGAACCAGCGGCGGTCTATGCCGGCATTTCGCCCGTGAAGATCATCGTGATCGCGATGCTGATCTCGGGCGCGCTGTCGGGCCTAATGGCGATCAACGGCACGATGGGGGCGCAGAAGCGGCTGATCCTGAACGCGGTCGAGGGCGCGGGCTTCATCGGCATCGCGGTGTCGCTGATGGGGCGGAACCATCCCCTTGGCGTCATCCTCGCCTCGGTCCTCTTCGGTGCCCTCTACCAGGGCGGGGCGGAGCTGTCGCTGGCGATGAACATCCCGAGCCAGCTTATCGTCGTGATCCAGGCCTTGGTGATCCTCTTTACCGGAGCGCTCGACAACATGGTGAGGATGCCGCTGGAGAGGCTGTTCCTAGCCCTGAGGCGAGGAAGCGGGTAATGGATTTCGGGACGGTCATCGAAATCCTTGGCTCGACCGTGCGGCTGGGCACGCCCTTGCTGCTGGCCTGCCTCGCCGGGCTCTTCTCCGAACGCGCGGGCATCTTCGACATCGGGCTGGAAGGCAAGATGCTGATGGCCGCGATGGTCTCGGGCGCCGTGGCGGGAGCCACCGGGTCGGTGACTTTGGGCCTTGCGGCCGGAATCGCCGCTTCGGTCATGATGGCGGGGCTGCACGGGCTGGCCTCGATCACCTTCCGCGGGAACCAGCTGATCTCGGGAGTGGCGATCAACTTCCTCGCCTCGGGCCTGACGGTGCTGATCGCCGAAGACCTCTTCGGCCAGGGCGGCCGCACCCCGCCGGTGACCTTCGGCGCGGGGCGTTTCTCCCCGATCGTCCTGCCCTTCGCCGATGCGCTGCGGCCCGTCCCGATCCTCGGCCCCGTCTATGCCGACCTGATCTCAGGCAACTCGATCCTCGTCTACGTGGCCTTCGCCGCAGTGCCGCTGACCTGGTGGGTGCTCTACCGGTCGCGCTTCGGCCTGCGGCTCCGCGCGGTGGGCGAAAACCCGGCGGCGGTGGATACGGCGGGCATCTCAGTGGTGCGGCTGCGCTATACTGCGGTCGTCATCGCCGGGGTCCTCTGCGGACTGGCTGGCGCCTACCTCGCCATCGGGCTCTCGGGCGGTTTCGGCAAGGAGATGACGTCGGGGCGGGGCTACATCGCGCTGGCCGCCCTCATCTTCGCGAAATGGAGGCCATGGTACTGCCTGATGGCGACGATGCTGTTCGGCTTTCTCGATGCCATCGCGATCCGCTTCCAGAACATCGACCTGGGCTTTCTGGTGGTGCCGGTGCAGTTCACGCAGTCGCTCCCCTATATCCTGACGGTGATCATCCTCGCGGGCTTCGTCGGCCGCGCGGTGCCGCCGCGCGCGGGGGGCGAGCCCTATGTCAAGGAACGCTGAGGACCTTGCCTGGATCGTCCGCGCCCGTGCCGGGGCCGCGCCGGTGGGGCTGGGGCTGATCCTTGGTTCGGGGCTCGGCCATATCGCGGGCAGCGTCGAGGGTGAGGCGATCCCCTATGCCGACCTTCCGGGATTTCCGCATGCGGGGGTGTCGGGGCACAATCCGGTATTGGCGGTGGGCGATCTCGAAGGGCGGCGCGTCGCGGTCTTCGGGGGGCGGGCGCACTTCTACGAGAAGGGTGACCCTACGGCGATGCGGCTGCCGCTGGAGGTACTGCGCGCGCTCGGGGCGGAGCGGCTGATCGCCACCAACGCTGCGGGGTCGCTGGTGGCGGAAAACCCGCCGGGAAGCCTGATGATGGTTTCCGACCACATCAACTTCTCGGGCCGCAATCCGCTGATCGGAGAGCCGTCGGACGCGCGGTTCGTGCCGATGACCAAGGCCTACGACCCTGCCCTTCGCGCCGCCCTCAGCGAAGCGGCGAAGGCCGAGGGCGTTGCGCTTTCCGAGGGTGTCTATGCCTGGTATTCCGGCCCATCGTTCGAAACGCCCGCCGAGATCCGCGCGATCCGGACGCTCGGCGCCGATTCGGTCGGCATGTCCACCGTGCCCGAGGTGATCCTGGCGCGCTTCCTGGGGCTGCGGGTCGCGGCGGTGTCGGTGATCACCAACATGGCGGCGGGCATGAGTGACGAGGCGATCAGCCACGAGCACACCAAGGCGATGGCGCCGCTCGGCGCGGGCAAGCTGGAACGGGTGATCCGACGATACCTGCGCGACGCCGGCTGACCGCAGCGTCCCACGCGGGGCTTTGCGGTCACAACCGCGCTCTGTCCCGCCCGGCCGTTTGACAGGGGCGCGGACCGGGCGCATCACTCGCCGAAGGTTCCGCCTTCCCCCTTCCCGACAAGGCCCCGATGCAGGTCTATCTGCCCATCGCAGAAGTTTCGGTGAACGCCCTCCTGCTTCTGGGGATGGGCACGCTGGTCGGCATGCTGTCGGGCCTGTTCGGCGTGGGCGGCGGGTTCATCATCACGCCCCTGCTCTTCTTCATCGGCATCCCGCCAGCCGTGGCGGTGGCCACCGGCGCCAATCAGGTCGTCGCCTCGTCGATCTCGGCGGTGCTGACACATCTGAAGCGGAAGACGGTGGACCTGCGGATGGGCATGGTCCTGCTGGCAGGCGGGCTGGCCGGCTCGTCGCTGGGCATCTGGGTCTTCCACATCCTGTCACGGCGGGGGCAGATCGACCTGGCGGTTCAGCTGGCCTACGTGTTCCTTCTGGGCTTCATCGGCCTGATGATGCTGCAGGAAAGCCTGCGCGCGCTGGGCCGGGCGAAGCGCGCGCCTAGGTCGGTGATGCGGCGCCAGCATGGCTGGGTGCATGCGTTGCCCCTGAAGCTGAAGTTCCGCACGTCGGGCCTTTACATCAGCGTCATTCCACCGATCCTGGTCGGCCTGTCGGTCGGGGTGATGTCGGCGGTGATGGGGGTCGGCGGCGGCTTCATCATGGTGCCGGCGATGATCTACCTCTTGGGCATGCCGACCAAGGTGGTCGTCGGCACCTCGCTTTTCCAGATCATCTTCGTCACCGCCTTCACCACCTTCATGCATGCCGTCACCAACGGCACAGTCGACCTGATGCTGGCGCTTCTCCTGATCCTCGGCGGGGTGATCGGGGCGCAGATCGGGGCGCAGCTCGCCGGCCAGATGAAGGCGGAACAGCTGCGCATCCTTTTGGCGCTGCTGGTGCTGACCGTCTGCCTGAAGCTGGCGCTCGACCTGCTGATCGAGCCCGCCGATCTTTACTCGATCACCAAGGGGCGCGGGTGATGCGGCTTGCCGTGATCCTATGCGGGCTTCACTTCTCCGCGCTGCCGGCGGCGGCCGAGACCGTGGTCGCGGGTCTGAGCCAGGACCGGGTGTCGATCACCGCGAATTTCGACGGCTCAGACATTCTCATTTATGGCGCGGTGAAGCGCGAGGAGCCGATTCCCCGGAGCAGCCGGCTGGATGTGATCGTCACCGTCGAGGGGCCATCGGCGCCGATCACGGTGCGGCGCAAGTCGCGGGCCTTTGGGGTGTGGATCAACACCGCCTCAGTGATGGTGGACAGCGCGCCGAGCTTCTACGAGGTGGCCACCACGGCGCCCTTAACCGAAATCCTGTCGGCGACCGAGGACCTGCGGCACAGCATTTCCGTGGCGCAGGCGATCCGTTCGGTCGGGGCGCCGCAGGACGTGCTGGATTCGCCCGCCTTCACCGAGGCGCTGATCCGCATCCGCGACCGGTCGGGTGCCTACCGGCAGGACGACCGCGGGGTGCGGCTGGCCGAGGAAACACTGTTCCGCGCCGATATCGACCTGCCCGCGAACCTGATCGAGGGCGACTACAAGGCGCGCATCTTCCTGGTGCGAGAAAAGCGGATCGTCGCCGAGCTGACGGATACGATCGGGGTGAGGAAGGTGGGGCTGGAGCGGTTCCTTTTTACGCTCGCGCGCGACCGGCCGGTGGCTTACGGGCTGCTGGCGCTGGCCATCGCGGCGCTGGCGGGGTGGTCGGCCTCGACGGTGTTCCGGTATGCGAGGAGCTGACGGGGGGGCTGACGGGGGGCTGATTGGGAGCGGCCGGCCTACCTCACCCCGGCCAATGCCCGGTCCAGATGCGTGTAGCCCCCGTCGGGGAAGACCCACTGGCCGGTCGTGTGTCCGGCCCGGTCGGACAGCAGGAACACCACCGTATCGGCGATTTCGCGCGCCGTGGTCATGCGGCTCCCGAAAGGGATACGCGCGGTGATTTCGGCCTGCTTCGCCGCTGGGTCGGGAAGAGTGTCGAGCCAGGTTCGGTACATCGGCGTCATCACCTCGGCCGGGATCACGGCGTTGACGCGGACCCCCTCGCCCGCCAGCGCCGCCGCCCATTCCCGCGTCAGGCCGAGCTGCGCGGCCTTGGCGGCCACATAGGCCGAGGTGCCCCCCTGCCCCGTCACCGCCGTCTTCGACGAGATGTTGACGATGGCGCCCTTCGCGGCCTTGAGGTGCGGCAGGCAGAGATGGGCCATCGTGTAGTAGTGGATGAGGTTCCGCTCCAGCGAGGCGCGGAAGGCGTCGGGGCTGGCGTCGAGCCCCACCCCGTCATTTGCCCCGGCGTTGTTCACCAGCCCGTCGATCCGACCCCAGCGGGCGAGCGCTTCAGCCACTCCGGCCCGACAGGCGGCGTCCTGCGAGACATCGGCGATCACCACGCCCGCCCCGGGCTGCCGGGCGGCGAGCCGTACCAGAAACGGCGCCTCGGGCTGGCGGCGGGCGAAGATGACCGGCAGGGCACCTTCCTCGGCCAAAACCTCGCTGATCGCCCCGCCGATCCCAGCGCCGCCGCCGGTGACGATGACCACCTTGCCCGTCAGGCCGAGATCC
Source organism: Paracoccaceae bacterium (assembly GCA_046155885.1). Classification (GTDB taxonomy): domain Bacteria; phylum Pseudomonadota; class Alphaproteobacteria; order Rhodobacterales; family Rhodobacteraceae; genus JAOADN01. The sequence continues at coordinate 6,780 of JBJXFU010000034.1, read as the reverse complement.
ATCGCCTCAGGCCCGCGTGACGTGCTGCGTCTGGACCCCGAGGCCTTCGATTCCGAGGGTCATCACCTCGCCGCCCTTCAAATAGACGGGCGGCTTCATGCCCATGCCGACGCCCGGGGGCGTGCCGGTCGAGATGATGTCACCCGCCTCGAAGGACATGAAGCGCGAGCAGTAGGAAACGAGGTGCGCGACCTTGAAGATCATCGTGGCGGTCGAGCCGTTCTGGCGGCGGACCCCGTCCACATCCAGCCACATCTTCAGGTTGCCGACGTCCCCCGCCTCGTCCGGCGTGACAAGCCAAGGGCCGACGGGTCCGAAAGTGTCGCAGCCCTTGCCCTTGTCCCACTGACCGCCGCGTTCGAGCTGGAATTCGCGCTCCGACACGTCGTTCAGCACGCAGTAGCCCGCGACGTGGGAAAACGCGTCGGCTTCGGCGATGTAGCGGCCGGGCTTGCCGATGACGACGCCAAGCTCGACCTCCCAGTCGGTCTTGACGCTTTCGCGCGGGATTTCAACAGGGTCGTCGGGGCCGGTGATGGCCGAGGTCCACTTGCCGAAGATGATCGGTTCCTTCGGGATCGCCGCGCCCGTCTCGGCCGCATGGTCGGCGTAGTTGAGGCCGATCGAGACGAACTTGCGCGTGCCCCCCACGCAGGGGCCGAGGCGCAGGTCCTTCTGCGGGGTGCCCGGAACCAGGGGGAGCTTCGCGGGATCGAGCGCCGCGAGCCGGGCGATGCCGGCCGGGCCGATCGCTTCGCCCGCGATGTCGGGGACGATGGCCGAGAGGTCGCGGACGCGGCCGGTCGCGTCGATCAGCCCGGGCTTCTCCTGCCCCTTGGCGCCCCAGCGGACGAGTTTCATAGCGGTTCTCCCCAGGTCAGATGGTGATGCCGCCGTCGGCCGCGAGCGCCTGCCCGGTGACGAAGCGGCTTTCGTCGGAAAGCAGATAGACAACCATCGGCGTGATGTCGTCCACCGTGGCGAGCCGGCCCATCGGCTGGCGGGCGATGAAGTCCTTTTCGGCCTGCACCGGGTCGGCATAAGACCCGATCCGCGCGCGCAGCGAAGGCGTGTCCACCGTTCCGGGGCAGAGCGCGTTCACCCGGATGCCGCGCTTGACGTAATCGGCCGCGACGGCTTTGGTGAGGCCGATGACCGCCGCCTTGGAAGCGCCGTAGACGGTGCGGCTGGGCAGGCCTTTGATCGACGAGGCGACCGAGGCCATGTTGAGGATCGAGGCGGTGCCGGTGGCTTCGGCGCGGGTCAGCATGCCGGGCAGGAAGGCGCGGATGGCGCGGAACATAGCGGTGACGTTGAGGTCGAAGCCGAAGGCCCAGTCCGCCTCGGTGGCGTCGAGGATGGTGCCGTTGTGGACGATGCCCGCGCAGTTGAAGAGCCCGTCGATGGGGCCGGTTTCGGCCGCGAGTCTCGCGAGCGCCGCGGCGTCGCGGGCGTCCATCACGCGGGTTTCGATGGCGGGGGCTTCAGTGCGGAGGCTGGCGAGGGCGTCCTGGTTGATGTCGGTGGCGACGACGCGGGCGCCTTCGCGAAGGCAGGCGATAGCGCTGGCCCGCCCCATGCCCATGCCGGCGGCCGAGATCAGGATGAGCTTGTCCTTGAGGCGCATGGGCGGGACTCCTGCGGGATCGGTTTCCGCCGGTTATGGTGACATGCCAGTTGTGAGGCAAGGGGCAAAAGGACGGGACGGGCACACGCGGGCCGGGCGATTCCCGTGATTGCCGCGCGCGCGGTTCCCCCGCATTCTGCGGGCCGCGAAACCGATCGGATCAGAGATGCCCGAGCCTGTCATCCTCGTCGCCGGAAGCCTGCACTATGACATCATGGTGGAGGCCGACCGGCTGCCGCGCCGCGACGAGACGGCCGTGGGGCGGCTGTGGTATCCGAAGTTCGGCGGCAAGGGCGGCAACCAGGCGGTGGCGGCCGCCGCGCAAGGGGTTCCGGTGCGCTTTCTGGGCGCGGTCGGCGGGGACGACTTCGGGCGGTTCCTGCGCGCGGGCCTTGAAGCGGCCGGGGTGGATGTGCGGTTCCTCCGCGAGGTGCCGGGAACCGGTTCGGGGATGAGCGTCGCGGTCCAGGACGGCGCGGGGGACTATGCCGCGACGATCGTGTCGGGAGCCAATCTGGGGATCGGGCCGGGATGGCTGGCCGAGGCGCCGCTTTGGGAAGGCGTGGGCCTGCTTGTGCTGCAGAACGAGGTGCCCGAAGTGGTGAACCTAGCCGCCGCAGGCGCGGCCCGCGCGCGTGGGGCGCGGGTGATCCTAAACGCGGCGCCCTTCCGGCCGCTGGCCGAGGGGCTTGCGGCATTGGTCGATGTCCTTGTCGTCAACGCCGTCGAGGCCGAGATGATGGGGGCGGGCGCGGTCACCGACCTCGACGGAGCGGCGGCGGCCGCGGGGCGGATCGCCGGGGGGTTCGGCGCCGTCATCGTCACGGCAGGTGCTGCGGGGCTGGCGGCGCGTCTGGCCGACGGCACGGGCTTCGCGTTGCCCGCCGAGCGGGTCGGGGTCGTCTCGTCCCACGGTGCGGGGGATGCCTTCGTGGGCGCGCTGGCAGCGGCCCTCGCGGTAGGCTCTAGGCTAGCGGATGGGGCGCGCGCCGCCAGCCGCGCCGCCGCGCGGCATGTGGCGGGGCTTTCCACCAGGCCGGCCTGAACCCACCGGGTTGCCAAGGGCGCGACGCTAGCGTCTTCTCAGGCCGGGACGGGTGCGGGGGACCGGATGCGCAAACGCGGGATGATCGAGGCGGAGGTGGCAGAGCTCGCGCCCATCGCCAACGCGGGCTACTTCCTGGCGCTCAGGCTCCGGGGGGCTTCGCCGATGATGACCTTTTCGACCTTCCCCACCGCCTGGACCGACGCCTATATGGAAAACGGCTACCTGATGCGCGACCCGGTCACCACCTGGGCGCTGACCATCGGCGGCGCGATCCGGTGGAGCTCGCCCTTCCTGCCTGACCCCTTCGGCATCTTCCGCGAGGCGGCGAAGCACGGGCTGAAGTTCGGCGCCTCGGTCGCCACCGGCCCGGTGGGCTCGCTGACCTTGTGCTCGATGGCGCGGGGCGACCGGGACCTGGCGGATGAGGAAGTGGCGATGGCGAAGCGGATCGTGACGAAGCTGCACGAGATGACGGCGGTGCCGAAGGCGCTGAGCGGGGGGCAGAAGGAGCTTCTGGCCGCAGCAGGGGCGGGCAAGCTGCCGAAGGACGAGGGCGGGCAGGCGGAATTGGATGCGCTCTGCGAGGAGCTTTGTGCCACGTCCCCCGACGAGGCGCTGCGGCGGGCGCGGGAGAACAAGCTGCTCTGACGCGGAAGCTGAGGGCAGGGAACGCCCCGAGAAGTCCTTACGTGAATAAAGAAGGCCCGGTCCGCCGGCCGGGCCTGTTTTCCGTCCGCGATGCGCCGGGTCAGTTCAGCCGCGCCGCCACCGAGCCGATGGCGTCTTCGAGCAGCTTCGCACGGTCGCCCGCCGACATGGTCTTTGCGATCACGTCGCCGGCCGCCGCCACCGCGACCGTTACCGCGCGGTCGCGCACTTCCTTCACGGCGGCCTTCTCGGCCGAGACGATCTGGTCTTCGGCCGAGGCGAGCCTCCGCGCAATGGCGGTCTTCAGGTCGGCCTTGGCCTGTTCGGCCGCCGCCGTCGCCTCGCGACGCGCGGTCTCGACGATCAGTGCGGCCTGTTCCTTCATCTCGCGGTGCTTGGCTTCGTAGCCTGCGAGGACCGCATTCGCCTCGTCGCGCAGCGCCCGGGCGGCGTCGAGGTCGGCCTTGATCCCGGCGGCGCGCTTGTCGAGCATGCCCGCGAGCATCGGCGGCACCTTCAGGTAGATGACGATGCCGATGAAGATGAGGAAGCCGAGGGAGACGACGAACTCGGTCGAGCGGAGCGAGAAGAAGGGTTCGCCCTCGGCGGCGAAGGCGGGGGTGGCTGCGAGAAGCAGGAGCGAGGCAATCCGTTTCATCCGCGTTACCCCTTCATCCGTTCGGCCACGGCGGCATTGACCGCTGCGCCTTCGGCCTTCTGGCCGAGCGCGGCGACGATGGCCGCGGCGGTGTCGCGCGCGACCTCGCCCACCGCCGTCATCGCGCCGGCGCGGATCTCGCCGATGCGCTTGGTCGACTCGGCTGCCTTGGCGGCGATCTGGATGTCGGCCTGGGCGGTCGCCGCGTCGAGGTCCTTCTGGATCTCTGCCCGCGCCGCCGCCACGATCTTCGCGGCCTCGGCCCGCGCGTCGGCCAGGGCCTGGATATAGGCCTTCTCTGCCTCGACCGCCTTCTGCTTGAGGTCCTCGGCCGCGGCGATGTCGGCCTTAATGCGGCCCGCGCGGTCGGAAAGCACACCGGCGATCCTCGGCAGGCTGACAAAGTTCAGCACCGCCCAGATCAGGACGATCGTCACCACGAGCCAGAAGATCTGGTTCGGGAAAGTCGAGATATCGAGCTGCGGCATGCCCACGGCCTTGGCCGCGTGTTCCGCGCCCTCGGCCACGGCCCCTGCCGCTTCCGTTTCCGTCGCCATGTCAGCCTCCTCGTCCGGTCTCAGCGGACGGGCACATGCCCGTCCGGCGTGTCGCGGGAGAGGGTCAGACGGCGAACATCAGCAGAAGCGCGACGAGGAACGAGAAGATCCCCAGCGCTTCGGCGAAGGCGATGCCGATGAACATCGTCGCGGTCTGGCCGGCCGCCGCCGAGGGGTTGCGCAGGGCCCCCGAGATGAAGTTGCCGACGACGTGGCCCACGCCGACTGCGGCGCCGCCCATGCCGGTGCAGGCGAGACCGGCGCCGATGTACTTGCCGAGCGCAGTGGCTGTTTCGAGATCCATTTTCTTCTCCTTGCGGGTGGATAGCGGTGATCGGGCGGCCGGGGCCGCTCAGTGGTGGGGATGCAGCGCGTCCTTGAGGTAGACGCAGGTCAGGATGGCGAAGACATAGGCCTGGATCGCGCAGACGAGCATTTCGAGCGCGTACATGGCGGTGATGGCGAGGATCGAAAGCGGCGTGACCAGGATGCCGATGCCCGACATCAGTATCAGCGGCGCGAAGGCCGCGAAGACCTTGATCACCGCGTGGCCCGCCATCATGTTGCCGGCAAGTCGGATCGAGTGGCTGACCGGCCGGACGAAGTAGCTGATGATCTCGATCAGCGCCAGGATCGGGCGCAGCGGAAGGGGCGCGGCGGAAATCCAGAAGATGCCCAGGAACCCTGCGCCGTTCTTGACGAATCCGACGACCGTCACGGTCAGGAAGACCGCCACGGCAAGCACCGCGGTGACCGCGATATGCGAGGTGGTGGTAAAGGAGCCGGGGATCAGGCCGAGGAAGTTCGAGAAGAGGATGAAGAGGAAAAGTGTCATGATGTAGGGGAAATAGCGGACCCCGTCATGGCCGCTGACATCCTCGACCATCTTGTAGATGAAGCTGTAGACGATTTCGGTAACCGATTGGATTCGCGAAGGGATCACCTCGCGCATGCGGGTGCCCCAGACGAAGACGACGACGATCGCGGCGAGGGCGATGGCCATCCAGAGGGTGACGTTGGTGATCGTGTACCAGTGGATCTCGGTGCCGCCGAAGAGCGGTTCGACCTTGAACTGGTCCATCGGGTGGAACACCAGACCTTCGCCCTGCGCCTCTTCCGCCACCTCAGTTCCCTTCGTCCTTCCCGGGCGCGCCCGGATGCTGGCCTTTCTGGATTTCCTGCGCGGTGCGGAGCATCGTCTTCACCCCGGCCGCGAAACCCAGCAACGTGAACACCACAAGGAACACCGGGATCGTGCCGAACAGCCAGTCGAGCCCGTATCCGACGACAAAGCCGATCCCTAGGCCCGAGACCAACTCGATCACCATCCGCCAGCCCTGCGAGGCCTGGCTGTAGTGCTGTTCCGTCGGGGGCGGCGGCGCGGTGGCCCGCTTCGCCTCGGCGATCCGTTCCTCGAGCCGCTGCAGGCGTTCGGGATCGGGTTCCGCAGGCATCCGCTACCCCTTTCGGAAGTCGCGCCTTTGCTACGGATCGGACGGGGCGGAGTCAAGCGCGGATATCGGCTCGACGGGTCGCCATAATGCTCTGAAACATAACAGTTTTAACCCCGACCCGGCCGTGCGGGCGATGCTTCGGGTCGGGTTCCCCCGGGTCGGCAAATTCAACCGCTTGGTTGACCATTTCGCTTTGGCCGGGCATCACCGAGGGCATGGACACGCCCGCCCCCGCCCCGCCCGACCCCGCGCTGGACGCGATTTTCGCGGCGCTGGCGGACGGGACGCGGCGGGCGATTCTGACGATGCTTCTGGAAGACGACATGGCGGTGACCGATGTGGCGGAGCCGTTCGCGATGTCGCTTGCGGCGATTTCCAAGCATCTCGCGGTGCTGGCCGGGGCGGGGCTGATCCGGCAGGAGAAGCGCGGGCGAGTGAAGTGGTGCAAGCTCGACCCCGATGCGATGCGAGCGGCAATCGTGTGGATTCAAGGGTTTGGGCAGGTGGAGCCGCTGGACTACGACGCCTTCGAGAGGTTTCTGGAGGCGGAGCTGGGCGGGGCGGGGGAATGAGGGCCAAGCCCTTGCGCGCGCAGCGGTAGCCATTCCTGACCCCAGCGTTCGCAGGGGGCCAGCAACCTCCCAGCAATATGCCAGCAATATGCCATACGATCGTATGGCTTTGGGTTAAGGAACGTCTGAAGAACCTGCCACTTTCGGTGTGATCTGGTAGGCTTGGGCAACCCTGCAAGGAGCCGCGCCGATGCCGAAGCAGCCCGCCTTTCTCGG
>JBJXFU010000024.1:0-2528 GCA_046155885.1 Paracoccaceae bacterium | reverse complement strand
AACACGCCCGCCTTGATGATATCGCCAACGCAGGCGCCCGCAACTTCGTTGCTGGCAAAGCCGATCAGAACCGGCCGCGCGCCTTCGGGTTTGGGCAGGATGCGCAGCCAGGCCTCGGTGACGACGGCAAGCTGCCCCTCCGAGCCGCAGATCACGCCCATCAGGTCGAGCCCGCCGGCATCGCAGTAGGGTCCGCCCAGCGTCACCTCAGTGCCGTCCATCAGCACCATCCGCACCCCCATCAGGTTGTTGGTTGTCACCCCGTATTTCAGGCAATGCGCCCCGCCCGAGTTCATGCCGATATTGCCCGCGATGGCGCAGGCGAGCTGGCTGGAGGGGTCGGGGGCGTAGAAGAAGCCTTCCGCCTCGACCGCGCCGGTGACGGAAAGGTTGGTGCGGCCGGACTGCACCTTGATGTAGCGGTCGGCGTAGTTCGTCTCGATCACCGCGTTCATCCGGGCGACACCGAGGATGACGCTGTCGGCGGTGGGCAGCGAGCCGCCGGCAAGCGAGGTGCCCGCGCCGCGCGGCACCACCGGCACGCCCATCTGGTGGCAGACCTTCAGCGCCGCCGAGACCTCCGCCGTGGTGCGCGGCAGGACGACGGCGAGGGGCGCGCAGCGATAGGCGGTAAGCGCGTCGCATTCGTAGGCGCGGGTTCCGTCGGGATCGTCGATCACCGCGTCGGCGGGCAGGACGGCGCGGAGCCGCGCCACCACCCCGGCCTTGCCGGCGAGGACCGAAGGATCGGGATCGGGCATCCGCATGCGTCGGGGTCCTTTTCGTCGCGCGAGGCCCAAGGGTAGGGGCATTCCCCGGCGCTGGCAACGCGCGGCGGACCGGCCTAGTCTGGCCGCCATGACGCTGAGCGCCCCGCTTTCCGTTCTGACGCCGGCCGACTGCGCGGCGCTTGCCTGGCTGGTCTTTGCCTGGGCCGCCGTCGGCTGGATCGTCGAGCATCCGCCGCGATCGCGGCTTTCGGTTTCGGTCCTGATGGACGGCTACCGGCGGCGCTGGATGCGCGAGATGGTGACGCGGCAGCCGCGCATCTTCGACGCCGCGGTGATGGACAACCTGCGCCAGGGGGTGAGCTTCTATGCCTCGGCCTCGATGATCGCGCTGGGTGGCGGGGCGGCGGTGATCGGCAATGCCGAGCGGCTGGCGGCGACGGCCGAAGAGCTGTCGCTGCCGCCGGCCGCGGCGCTGGTCTGGCAGGTGAAGCTGGCGGTGGTGCTGCTGTTCGTGGCCAACGGTTTTCTGAAGTTCGTCTGGTCGCACCGGCTGTTCGGCTATTCGGCGATTGTGATGGCGGCGGTTCCGAACGAGCAGGGGGACCCCGGGTGCTATCCGATGGCCGAGCGTGCCGCCGGCATCAACATCACCGCCGCGCGGAACTTCAACCGGGGCCTGAGGTCGGTCTATTTCGCGCTTGGCGCGGCGGCCTGGCTGCTGGGGCCGCTGGCGCTGGCCGCCGCGGCGACGCTGACGCTGATCGTCCTGCTGCGCCGGGAATTCGCCTCGGCCTCGCGCCAACTGCTGGTGGGTGGCGGGTAGGCGGGGGGCCTTGGAGGGACGGGGGTCTTGAAACCGCCCCCGGGGCTTTCCAGATCAGTCCTGCCGGATGCCCGTCATGGGGTCCGGCTGAAACGAGCCCGTCCCGGCAAGGGAGGGCGCCAGACACATCGCTTTTCGGAGGATGACCATGCGTACCTATGACTTCGCACCGCTCTACCGCGCGACCGTCGGTTTCGACCGGATCGCCGACCTGATGGACCGGGTGCTTTCGGCCGACGTGGCCCAGCCCGCCTATCCCCCCTACAACATCGAGAAGACCGCCGAGGATGCCTATCGCATTTCGGTCGCCGTCGCCGGCTTCGCCGCCGACGAGCTTGGCGTCGAAGTGAGGGAGGGCGCGCTGATCGTGACCGCCCGCAAGGCGGCGGACGAGGCGCCGAAGACCTACCTGCACCGCGGCATCGCCACCCGCGCCTTCGAGCGCCGCTTTACCCTGGCCGACCATGTGCGGGTGAGCGGCGCGGTGCACGAGAACGGCATGCTGCATGTCGAGCTTGCCCGCGAGGTCCCCGAGGCGCTGAAGCCGCGCCGGATCGAGATCGCCCGGTCGGCGGTCGAGGGGACGGCGGTCGAGACCGCGACCGAGCCGAAGGCGGTGAACTGATCCCGGACCGGACCGGTCTGGCGAAGGGGCGCGCCCGGGGGGTGCGCCCCTTTTTCGTTGATCGCGCCGCCGGGCTTGCAGCGGGTGGCGGCAGACCTGAATCGCTTCTGCCCCCGCGCCAGAGGGCGGCGCCCGGCCGCGGGGGGGCGCAGCAGCGGCTTTGGTCCGCGCTTTATGGCGTCTCCAACCCCGGCGATGTCCTCGCCCCAGCGTTGCTGTGGCGCCCGCCGCCGAACGCAACGGGGGGGGGTGATGAGCGCCCGGAAGACATGCCAGCGGCATGTCTTCAGCGAAGAACGCCCGGCCCGTGGCCGGGCCGGGAGGCGGGCGCCGCCCGGGTGGCTCTCGC
>JBJXFU010000018.1:0-45001 GCA_046155885.1 Paracoccaceae bacterium | reverse complement strand
AGACTTGGGAATCCCGAATCAACACCACGACGACACGCTCTAACGTTAACTTAACCGAAAGCCATACGATCGTATGGCAGGTTGCTGGCACAGTGCTGGGCGGTTGCTGGCACCCTGCGAACGGTGCAGTCGGAATTCGTTACCCGTGCGCCCGCAAGGGGTTGCGGCAGGATCCCGGGGGTTGCGCCAAGGGGGGGAATGCGGGGGCAGAGTCCGTCCGGAGTCATCCTGCTCCGGACAGAGTCGCTTCCCCAAAAAACAAAGGGCCCCGAAAGGCCGGGACCCTTTGCCACCCCACGTGTTTCCCGAACCACCACACGTGACTGCTGAAAAGGTCGCGGCCGTACTGGCCCCTTGCACCCAAGGTAGCAGGAATCGCTCCGCGATCAAGCGAAGGCTGCCGCGGATTTTCCTAAAAAGGTCAGGGGCTTGCGCCCTTCAGGGTCAGCCGTAGACCTTCTCTTTTCCGAAATGCTTGGTCAGCAGGTAGTAGATCACGGCGCGGTACTTGTTCCGTTCGGACTTGCCGTAGGTTTCGACCGCGGCGTTGATCGCGTCCATCAGCTGCGGCCCGTACTTCAGCCCCAGCTTCTTGATCAGGAAGTTCTTCTTGATGGTCTCCAGCTCACTGGGCTGGCTGGCCGCCACGGTGGCGGAATCCGCCGAATAGATCGCGGGACCGCAGCCGACCGTGACCTTGGTGAGAAGCGCCATGTCCGGCGTCATCTTGCACTTGTCCTTGAGATCGCTCGCATATTTCGCGATCAGCTCGTCCCGCTTCCCCATTCTTCGCTCCCCATCGAACTGCGCCGAAGGCTCCCCGGCGGCGCGCGAAGGATAAGGGCGGGCCGACCGGCATGGCAAAGCAAAAAAGGAACGGCCGCGAGCGCATGCGCGGATCGCGGCCGGTCAAGGGCGCGGCATGGGCCCGCGACGGGTCAGTAGCGGTAGTGATCGGACTTGAACGGCCCCTCAGCCGCGACACCGATGTACTCGGCCTGATCCTTCCGCAGCTCGGTCAGCCTGACGCCGATCTTCTTCAGATGAAGACGCGCGACCTTTTCATCCAGATGCTTGGGCAGGATGTAAACGCCGGGGGCGTAGTCTTTGCCCTTGGTCCAAAGCTCGATCTGCGCCAGCACCTGGTTGGTGAAGCTCGCCGACATCACGAACGACGGGTGGCCGGTGGCGTTGCCCAGGTTCAGAAGGCGGCCCTCCGACAAAAGGATGATACGGTTGCCCGAGGGCATCTCGATCATGTCCACCTGGTCCTTGACGTTCGTCCACTTGTGGTTGCGCAGCGCAGCCACTTGGATTTCATTGTCGAAATGGCCGATGTTGCCGACGATGGCCATGTTCTTCATCGCCCGCATGTGGTCGAGGCGGATCACGTCCTTGTTGCCGGTGGCGGTGATGAAGATGTCGGCATCCGCGACCACGTCTTCCAGGACCACCACCTCGAACCCGTCCATCGCGGCTTGCAGCGCGCAGATCGGGTCGACCTCGGTCACCTTCACCCGGGCGCCCGCACCACGGAGCGACGCGGCCGACCCCTTGCCCACGTCGCCATAGCCGCAGACCACAGCGACCTGGCCCGCCATCAGCACGTCGGTGGCGCGGCGGATGCCGTCGACGAGCGACTCTTTGCAGCCGTACTTGTTGTCGAACTTCGATTTCGTCACGCTGTCGTTCACGTTGATAGCCGGGAAGGGCAGCAGCCCGCGTTTGTGCAGGTCGTAAAGGCGGTGGACGCCGGTCGTGGTTTCCTCCGACACGCCCTTGATCGCATCGCGCTGTCTGGCGAACCAGCCCGGCGACTGGGCGATGCGTTTCCGGATCTGGTCGAAAAGACAGATTTCCTCGTCCGAGGTCGGCACCGCGATCAGGTCGGTCTCGCCGCCTTCGACGCGCGCGCCGAGCAGGATGTAAAGCGTGGCATCCCCGCCGTCGTCGAGGATCATGTTGCAGGTGCCTTCGGGGAACTGGAAGATGCGGTCCGTATAGGCCCAGTAGTCTTCCAGCGTTTCGCCCTTCACGGCGAAGACGGGCGTTCCCGAGGCCGCGATCGCGGCGGCGGCGTGGTCCTGGGTCGAGAAGATGTTGCAGGAGGCCCAGCGCACGTCCGCGCCAAGCGCCTTCAGCGTCTCGATCAGCACTGCGGTCTGCACCGTCATGTGCAGCGATCCGGCGACGCGGGCGCCCTTGAGGGGTTTCGAAGTGCCGAATTCCTCGCGCAGCGCCATCAGGCCGGGCATTTCGGTTTCGGCGATGTCGAGTTCCTTGCGGCCGAACCCGGCGAGGGCGATGTCTTTGACGATGTAGTCCTTTGCCACGGTACCAGTCCCTGCCGTTGCGTTCCCGCGAGGCGGATACCACCCAACGGGCGCGCGGGCAATCGCGGGCGAAGGACCGACCGGGGTGCCGCGGGCGACCCGGGCCGGCCGGACGCGCGAAACTTCGTCAGCCCTGGACGCCTTCCGGGGTGACAGAGGCGAGCGACTGCCACCCGGTTCCGGTGGCGACCACGCAGCTTGTCCCGTTGGCGCGGGTGACGATCACGGTGAAGGTGCCGGTTTCGGGAGAGGTCCAGATCTCGACCATTTCGGTGTCGCTCTGCAACCCGCCTGCGGAAGGGCCCTCTTTGTACTTCGAGCTCAGCGCCTCGACCAGCTTAGCGCGCTCGAAGCACGGAAAACCCGAGCCTGCGGCGGCAACGGCGGGGGCGACGGTCAGGGCGGCTGCGAAGATGGCAGTCTTCACTTGCATTTCGGGCTCCTTCCCTTCCGGGCCCGCCCGAGCGGGCGACGGCCCGGTCAAGTACTGCGACTGCCTGTCAGGATCGCGCCCCATCACGGCGATTCTGGCCCCTCCGCGCGGCGGGAGCTTGATTTTTCAGGGCAGGTAAGGCCGCTTTGCGTCAATCCTTGGCCCTTATGCCCGAAGTGGACGAAATGGCGGCACGGAAATCCCACACCCGCGCCTGGCAGAGAATGCTCTCTGGCCGGCGACTCGACCTGCTCGACCCGACGCCGGTCGACATCGAAGTCGAGGATATCGCGCACGGGTTGGCCTTCGTGGCGCGATGGAACGGGCAGACGGCAGGCGACTGGCCCTATTCGGTTGCCGAGCATTCGTTGCTGGTCGAGGAAATCTTCAGCCGCGCCAATCCCGGCATCGCGCCGCGATGGCAGCTCGCCGCACTTCTGCACGATGCGCCGGAATACGTTATCGGCGACATGATCAGCCCGGTGAAGGCGGCGGTCGGACCGGGCTATGGCGAGCTGGACGAGCGGCTGGCGGCGGCCGTGCATATCCGCTTCGGGCTGCCGGCGGCGTTGCCGAAGGCGATCAAGGCCGAAATCAAGAGGGCGGATAGGGTATCGGCCTGGCTGGAAGCGGTACAGATCGCCGGGTTCACAGTGGCCGAGGCGGATCGCTTCTTCGGCCGTCCGGATGAGGCGCGGATCCGGGGGCTTGGAATCAGACTGCGCGCACCGATGGATGTGCGCGCAGCCTATCTTTCACGACATTCGGAGCTTCTGTCGCAGATCACGACCTAGAGCCCCATCACGAACTGAACCCACGTGCGCTTCGGCTGTTCCGCGCGGCGGATCTCGGCTGCGGTCGGCCTCCGGCCGGTGCGGAGCGGTCCGATGCGGGTCGCCAGAAGAAGGCTGTCTGCAAGGATCGTTAACATTTCATGGTCTCCTTTTCGTTCCATGACTTGCAAAATATGGCGACTGCGTTCTACTTGCGAGTCAGGAAGTTTCGTTGAGTGTTAGCCTGACTTACATATGAGCAGCCCTGACTGGCGCACCATTCCATCGCTCTCCGCGCTTCGCGCGTTCGAGGCCGCAGCCCGGCTTGGCGGCTTCAGCGCGGCCGCGCGGGCGCTGAACGTCACCCATGCGGCGGTGGCGCAGCAGGTCAGGGCACTGGAGGCCGATCTTGGTGCCGCGCTGATTCATCGCGAAGGGCGGGGCATGATGCTGACCCCCGAAGGCGTACGGCTCGGCGGCGCTCTCTCGGACGCGTTCGGGATGATCCAGGGGGCGGTCGCCACAATCCGTTCGCAGCGCGACGGCGACCCTGTCACGGTCACCACGACCCCGAGTTTCGCCGCGCAGTGGATGATGCCGCGGCTGTGGAGGTTCTGGGAGGCGCATCCCGATATCGGGGTTTCGCTCCGTCCGGACTACCGGATCATGGACCTGCGCAAGGAAGCGATCGACCTTGGCATTCGGTTCGGCGGCGGGGCCTGGCCCGGGGTTTCTTCCGAGTTCCTGACCTCGGCGCGCTATGTCATCGTCGGCTCGCCCGAAATCCTCGGCGGGCGCGATACGTTGACGCCCGGCGAGATGATGGCGATGCCGTGGGTCGGGGAAGAGAACTGGCCGGAGGGGGCGAGCTGGCTGAAAAGCCACGGAGTGGACCCGGCGCGAATCGACCTGACGATGTTCGCAACCGAGGAACTGACGCGTTCCGCCGCGCTGCAGGGGTACGGCCTGCATATCGAAAGTGCCGCGCTGATCGGGGAAGACATTGCGGAAGGACGGCTGAAGGTGGTTTTCGACCCGAATGACGACCGCCCCGCCTATTTCATCGTAACCCCGCCCGGACCGCTTCGTGCGGCGGCCCGGACGTTCATCGGGTGGCTCAGGTCAAACGAATAGGGTCGCCCGCTCAGATCGCGAGATCGGATAGCGCCTTGCCCGCCGCCAGTGCCGCCTCGACCCACCTCGGGCGGCGGCCGCGCCCGGTCCAGGTCTGGGACCTGTCGGCGGGATTGGCGTATTTCGCGCTTACGACGCGCTTCTTTCGCGGCGCTGCGGCCCCGACCAGATCGCTGAGCGTGAATCCCAGAGACTTCGCCTTTTCTTCGACGGCGGCCAGCGCCTCATTCCTCTTGCGGTCCTCGAAACCGGCGATCGCCTTTGCCACCTGCGATTGCAGGTCCTTCAGCTCTTTCAGCGACAGGCCGTTCAGATCGATATTCACGTTTCTTACCCTCGTAAAGTGTCCAATGCGGAACACCTATTCCATCGGATCGAAAATGAAAATTGAAATATCGGAGATTATCGCACCGATCCGGGTTCCGTTCGTCTATCGCGGGCTCTTCTTGGCAAGAATTCGCTGAAGCGTCCGGCGGTGCATGCCAAGCCGGCGGGCGGTTTCCGAAACATTGCGGTCGCAGAGTTCGTAGACCCTCTGGATATGCTCCCACCGGACCCTGTCGGCCGACATCGGGTTCTCGGGCGGCGAAGGCAGGCTTTCGCCGCGCGCCAGAAGGGCCGAGGTGATGTCATTGGCGTCCGCCGGCTTGGACAGGTAATCGGTCGCCCCGATCTTGACGGCCGCGACTGCGGTGGCGATCGCGCCGTATCCGGTGAGGACGATGATCCGGCAATCGGGCCGCGCCCCGCGCAAAGCCTCAACGACATCGAGGCCGTTGCCGTCTTCAAGACGGAGATCCACAACGGCGAATGCGGGAGGGGCCGAGACCGCGATCGCCTTCCCCTCGGCAACGCTGCTTGCCGTCATCGGCCGGAAGCCGCGGCGTTCCATGGCCCGGGCGAGCCGGGTCAGGAAGGGGATGTCGTCGTCCACGAGCAAGAGGGAGGGATCGCCCCCGATCTCTGCCGCCGTTTCGTCTTCCATTGCGCCCATGTCAGCCATTCATTCCGGCGCTCCGCCGGTCCAACAGATTGCCCGCCCGCCATTCCCGGCGCGCCGGGCGCCTGCAGGCCGACGGGCTTCTCCCAGCAAACTCCGAAGCGCCTGGCCGTGCAATGCCGGCGGCGGCAAAGGCGCGCGCTGGTGGCAGGCTGGCGCCAGGTCGGCAGGGAGGGAGAGCCGTGGATTGATCCTCGTCCCTGCGCGCCCTATGACTATTCCGGATGACCATCCTGCGGCGGACTGCATGAATGCGCGACAGTCCGGGAACGCCCGCTTCCGACCACGAAAGCCCCTTTGGCCGAAACGACCGGGTGCATGTCCGCACGCTGATCGCCCTGCGCTGGACGGCGGTGCTGGGCCAAACCGCAGCGATCGCCGTGGCGAGCTTTGTCTACGGTCTCCGGATCGACGTGCCGCTTTGCCTTTCGGTCGTCGCGGCGGCCGTTCTGTTCAACCTCGGGGTCATGTTCGTCAACCCCGTCAACCGCCGCCTGACCGAACGCGGCGCGGTGCTGACCTTTCTTTTCGACACCGCACAGCTTGCCGTTCTTCTGGTGTTGACGGGGGGGCTGACGAATCCCTTCGCGCTGCTGATCCTCGCGCCGGTCTCGGTCGCGGCCGCCGCCCTGCGGCCCCGCGCCGCATACCTTGTTGGCGCGGTGACCGTGGCGATGGTGACGGCCGTGGCGGTTTTTCACTTCCCTCTGCGCCTTGCGGACGGATCGATCCTGGGCGCACCGCCCCTGATCGAGTTCGGCTTCTGGATCGCGATTGTCATCGGTGTGGTTTTCCTGGGACTTTACGCCCAGCGCGTCTCGACCGAGATCAGAGTGATGGGCGAGGCGCTGCTTGCGACGCAGATGGCTTTGGCACGGGAGCAGAAGCTGACCGACCTGGGCGGTGTGGTCGCCGCAGCGGCGCATGAGATGGGAACTCCGCTCGCGACCATCAAGCTGACCAGCGGAGAGCTTGCCGAGCTTTTGAAGAATGAACCCGAGCTTCAGCGCGACGCCGAGCTGATCCGCGCGCAGGCTGAACGGTGCGGCGAAATCCTCAGGTCCATGGGCAGCGCCGGAAAGGACGACCGGCACCTGCGTTCGGCGCCGCTTTCCGAGATCCTGCGCGAAGTTGCCGAACCGCATCACGAACGCGGGAAGCTGATCGAATTCACGGTTCCCGCCCGTTCGCCGACGGGAACGCGGCAACCCTTCCTGACCAGGCGGCCCGAGATTATCCACGGCCTGCGGAACCTGGTGCAGAACGCCGTGGATTTCGCCGCATCCACTGTCTGGATCGAGGCGCATTGGAGCAGTGAGAATCTACTCGTCACAATCGCCGATGACGGAACCGGATTTCCTGCCGACGTTCTTCGGCGCATCGGCGATCCGTTTCTCCATCGCCGGTTGGGCGGGGCGGAACCGCACCGCCCAGGCTACGAGGGTATGGGGCTTGGGCTCTTTATCGCAAAGACCCTGCTCGAGCGAACCGGCGCGGAATTGCGGTTCGCGAATGGCGGCGACCCGTTTCTGAAAGATACCGAGCGCCCGAAACGATCCGGCGCGGTGGTGGAGGTCAGCTGGCCTCTTTCCGCGATCGGGGAAATCCAGTCTGCGGCCAGCGGAAACAGTGACCCGGATGCCGCCGGACCCTGAATCGGATTCCGAGGGCCGGAGCTTAACCGAACATTAACGTTTCTTCCCAAATCCTTTCCAGACAAGGGGACAACCCCGACTCTGGAAGGCTGGGTGATGCCGTTTGACCTACCGCTTGCTGCTTTGGTGGCCGCGACCTCAGTTGCCTCGGCCCTTCTTGGACTGTGGGCCCTTTCCAAAGGCCTTTATCGGGTGCCCCCGAATCGGCCGATCGCGGGCGAAACCGATGGGCCGGAGCGCGCGGTCTTCCTGTTCGAAGGAAGGGATATGATCGACGCGACGGGACCTGCCCGTGCGCTCTTGCGGGACGAGGTGATCGGTGGTTCCGACCTCGACCGCCTGATCGCGGCGCTCGCGCCGCATTTCGCGGGACTCGAGGATCGCCTCGCCGGACTCGAAAGCGGCGAGCAGGTCGCGATCACGGGCCTTGGATCGCGCCCCCTTTCCATATCAGCCGGGCTTTCGAACGGGGTAACGCGACTGGAGATTTTCGACGCTTTGGCCGAGGGACGGGGTGTCCTTGTGGATGGCCTGAGCAAGCGCGCCGACGAAGTCGAGCTTTCGCTGCTTCGCACGGCGGTCGCTGCGGCGCCTGTCCTGGCCTGGCGGACGGGTGCCGATGGGGCGGTTGACTGGGCTAACCGGGCCTACCTCGACCGGGTCGCCGAACACCTCGGCCTCCGCCCGGGCGATCTGACCTGGCCGGTTCCCCTGCTTTTCGATCAGAGGCAGGACGGAACCGAGCGCGAAAGCCGGCGGATGCGGATCGTCTCGCCCGACCCCACACGCGGGCAATGGTACGAATGCCGGGCCACGGGCACCCCCGACGGGCGGTTCTGCTTTGCGACCCCGATCGACGCCACGGTCCGTGCCGAGGCGGCGCTAAGGGAGTTTGTCCAGACATTGACGAAGACTTTCGCTCAATTGCCGATCGGGTTGGCGATATTCGACAGGCAAAGACAGCTCGCGCTCTTCAATCCGGCCCTGATCGATCTGACGCGTCTCAACCCCGAAATGCTGTCGGCGCGGCCAACGCTTTTCGCCTTTCTCGACAGTCTGCGCGAGGCGCGGATGATCCCCGAGCCCAAGGATTATCCAAGCTGGCGTCGGGCGATGGCGGAGCTTGAGAAGGCTGCCTCTTCGGGCCTTTACGAGGAAACCTGGACCTTGCCTACGGGGCAGACCCATCGCGTGACCGGACGCCCGCATCCCGACGGCGCGGTGGCGTTCCTCTTCGAGGATATCACCGCCGATATCTCTCTGACGCGGCGGTTCCGATCCGAGATCGAAATGGGGCAGGCGGTCATCGACAAGATCGACGATGCGATCGCGGTGTTTTCCCAGGCGGGGGGCATCGTGCTTTCGAACGCCAGCTATGACGGGCTCTGGAATCTGGAAACGCATTCGACGCTGGGCACCATGACGATTTCGTCCGCCATCGCGGAGTGGAATGCCCGGTCCTGCAACCGGAACGAATGGGAAGCCGCACGCGATTTCGTCGTCGACATCGCACCACGCGACGACCTCTCGCTTGAGGCCGAACTGAGCAGCGGCCTGAAGGTGGCAGGGCATTTCTCGCGGCTGAACGGCGGCGGAACGATGGTGCGCTTCCGTCGCGTCGGAAGGACGCAGTCGGTTCACCGCGTGCGGCTTCGCTTCCGGCCCGAGATGGACACAGTCGCGGCGCAATGACCGGCCATACGTGCTTGCCGGCGCCACCTTGCGCGGTATGGTCGCGGCATGGTTTCCGACGGCGCCGTCCCTTTTTTTGCTTTCACGCTTGGAGATCCCACCGCGACCGATCGCTTCGGGTGGTGGCTTGCGGACCGGCTCGGACCGGGTGACGTTGTCCTTCTGTCGGGGCCGATCGGCGCAGGCAAGACGCATCTTGCGCGTAGCATCGTCGGCTTGCTTCTTGCCGCGCGCGGACGATGGGAAGAGGTTCCCTCGCCCACGTTCACGCTGATCCAGACCTATGACGGGCCCGGATTTCCTGTCCTCCATGCAGATCTTTATCGTCTGCCGGGTGGCGCGGACCTTCGGGAGCTCGGGCTTGACGAAGCATTCGAGACGGGTGTTTCGCTGGTCGAGTGGCCGGAGCGGATGAACCGCCCGCCGCCCTCGGCCCTGACGGTTCGTCTTGCGCCAGGTCCAACCGAGGAGGCGCGTGACGTACGGCTCGAGGCGGCAGGCCGGCGCTGGGAACCCGTCCTCGCCGAGGCCGCTCAGGCATTCGGGGAAGCGGGATGACCGGGCGCGAACGGGCGAGAGCGGTGTTCCTCGAAGGCGCGGGCTGGGGCGGGGCGAAGGCCGTGCCGGTCGCGGCGGACGCCTCGGCCCGGCGGTTCTTCCGGCTGAAGTCGGGCCGGCGCCGCGCCATTCTGATGGACGATCCGGGCGAAGGGGGCGGATCGGCGGAGGCCTTTATCCGGATCGCCGATTGGCTGCGCGGATGCGGCTATTCCGCCCCGGCGATACTGGCGGCGGACGCGGCGCCCGGACTGTTGCTGGTGGAGGACCTGGGCGATTCGACCCTTTCCCGCCTGGCCGAAGATCGCCCGGCAGTCGCGGCGCGGGCATTCGTCCTGGCGGCCGACTTCCTTGCCGATCTCCACCGCCGCAGCCCGCCGAAGGGGCTGACTTGCCTCGACGGGACGGGGCTGGCGGCGCTGACGGAGATTGCCGAAGAATGGTATGCTCCGGGTACAGGGGTTGTGCCGCCGGAGCCGGGAAAACTCGCGGCGACCGTGGCGCGGGCGTGGGAACGGCTTGCCGCGCGGCGGCTGGTTTTCAGCCTTCGGGATTTCTTCCCCGGAAACCTGATGTGGCTTCCGGCGCGCAAGGGGGTGGCGCGGCTTGGGCTTCTGGACTTTCAGGACGCGGTTCTCGCTCATCCCGCCTATGACCTCGTCTCGTTCGTGCAGGATGCCCGGCGGGACCTTCCCGCAGAAGTCGAGGCCCGGGTGTTCGACCGCTACCTTGCCCTGTCGGAAGCCGACCCCGGTGAGTTCGCGGCCGCCTCTGCGCTGATGGGCGCGCAGCGGGCGATTCGCATCATGGGGGTCTTCTCGCGACTGGCGCTTCGCGATGGCAGGACCGGCTATCTCGCACACCTCCCCCGGGTCTGGCGGCATCTTCGGCGAAACCTCGGCCACCCCTCGCTGACGGAGCTGCGCGAGGCGGTGGATCTGTGCCTTTCCGCACCGGACGCGGCTGCTTTGGACCGCCTGGCGTCGGGAGCGGGCAGGCACCCGAAGGCGCTGATGCTGTTCGCGGCGGGATTCGGGACACGGATGGGCCCCCTGGTCCGGGACCGGCCGAAGCCGCTGATCCCGGTGGCGGGGCGCGCCCTGATCGATCATGCGTTGGCGCAAAGCCGTAGTGCGGGGGTTGAGAGGGTTGTCGTCAACCTGCACTACCTCGGCGGAATGATCCGGAACCACCTTGGCGATGGCGATCCGCGGATCCGGTTTTCGGACGAAAGCGCGCGCATCCTTGAAACCGGCGGCGGCCTGCGCATGGCCTTGCCGCTGCTGGGCCCGGGGCCGGTCTTCACACTCAATACCGACGCCGTCTGGGATGGGGCGAACCCGCTTTCGGTGCTGCGGGCACACTGGCGACCGGAAACGATGGGGGCGCTGCTGCTGCTTGTCGGGCCCGGCGCAACGCTCGGCCACCAGGGCGGGGGCGATTTCCGGCTTGCGGCCGACGGCCGCCTGACCCGCAGAGGCGATGCGATCTACACGGGCGCCCAGATCATCGATCCTACCCTCGTTTCGGGCGAAACAGAGCCGGTTTTCTCGCTGAACCGCATCTGGGACAGGCTGGCGGAGGAAGGGCGGCTGTTCGGCGTGCTCTACCGGGGCAGATGGTGCGACGTGGGGCAGCCGCAGTCGATTGCGCTGGCAGAGCGGATGCTGGCCGGGGCCGGGCATGATGTTTGAAGCCTTGCGGAGGCCGCGCGTGTTCGGGCTGGCGCCGGGCGTCGACTTCCCAACGGCCCTTGCGCAGGGATTGGTCGCCCGGATGGCGGGCCGTCCGCCGGAAGACATGGCGGGTGTCAGGCTGTTCCTCAATTCCAGCCGGATGCTCCGCTCAGTGCGCGAAGCGCTGGAGCGCGCCGGAACAGGCATTCTGCCGCGCCTGAGCGAGATCGGCGGGATCGGCGCGCTTCCCGTCCCCGGCCTTTCGCGGGCCGTTGGCCGGTTGGCCCGGAAGATCGAGCTTTCCGCGCTTGTCGCAGCACTTTCGGACCGCGAACCGACACTGGCCTCGGACGGTGCCGTTTTCCAGCTTGCGGAAAGCCTTGCCGGGCTGATCGGGGAAATGCAGGGCGAGGGGGTTTCGGTCGAAGCGCTCGCCGACCCATCGCTGGCGGGCGACCATGCGCGGCACTGGGAACGAAGCCTTGCGTTCGCGCGGATCGCGGCGCGATTCCTTTCCGCTGGGGCGCGGCCCGATGCCGAAGGGCGCTTCCGGCGCGCCGCCGAAGCACTGGTCGCGAACTGGGCGGCAAGCCCGCCGTCCGATCCGGTTATCGTCGCTGGTTCGACGGGTTCGCGCGGGACGACCGCCCTGGTCATGGCGGCGGTCGCCCGGCTTCCGCAGGGTGCCGTCGTGCTTCCGGGTTTCGACTTCGAGATTTGGCCGGCGGACTGGCAAGGGCTTACCGCCGGAGGGATCCCGCACGAAGATCACCCGCAATACCGGCAGGCGCGCGTGCTTGCCGCGCTCGGCCTTTCACCCGGCGAGGTGGCGCCCTGGTCCGAGGCCCGGCCGCCCGACGTCAGCCGGAACAGGCTCGTTTCGCTTGCCCTAGCCTCGGCCCCGACCACCGATCGCTGGATAGCGGAGGGGCCGCGACACGGCGATCTTGTCAGGGCAACGCAGGGGCTGGAACTGATCGAGGCGGCAAGTCCTTCGACCGAAGCCAGAGCGATCGCCTTCCGCATCCGCGCGGCCCTTGAAGCCGGTCATGCGGTCGCGGTGGTGACGCCGGATCGGCAGCTTGTGCGGCGGCTGACCGCGATGCTCGCCCGCTGGGGAATCGTACCGGACGACAGCGCGGGCGAGCCGCTTTCCCAGACGCCTCCGGGCCGGCTTCTCAGGCTTGTCGCACACTCGCTTGGACGGCGGCTGGCGGCAGCCGACCTTCTGTCGCTTCTCAAGCATCCCCTCGCGGCTTCGGGAGGGTCCGACCGCGGGGGACACCTGCTTGCCGTTCGCGAGTTCGAGCGCTGGCTGCGGCGCGAAGGCGCGGCCTATCCGAAGGCCGGCACGCTGACCGGATGGGTTTCGGAAGACGCCCGGCGAGCGGTCTGGGCCGGCTGGGTCGCTTCGCTGCTTTCGGCCACAGACGAGGCTGGGCGGCGGCGGCTTTCAGCCTGGGTGGATGACCTGATCGGACGGGCGGAGCGACTGGCTGAAGGGCCAGCGGGAGAGGCTTCGGCGCTGTGGCAGGGCGCGGCGGGCGAGGAGGCGCTGGCGGCGGTGCGAGAGCTTCACGCGGAAGCGGCCAACGGCGGGGTCTGTTCGGCTTCGGCGTTCCGTGCGCTTGTCGACACCCTTCTTGCGGAGATTCCGGTTCGTGAGATCGCCGCCGTCCCGGACCCGAGGGTTCGCATCCTCGGCACGATCGAGGCGCGCGGGCAGACTGCGGATGTGGTGATCGCCGCCGGTCTGAACGAGGGAACCTGGCCGGCGCAGCCCGCGCCCGACAGCTGGATGAGCCGGCAGATGCGGCAGAAGGCAGGGTTGCTTCTGCCCGAGCGGCGGGTCGGGCTTGCGGCGCACGACTTCCAGCAGGCGGTCGCCGCGCCCAGGGTCGTCCTGACGCGTCCGGTCCGCGACGAAGAGGCGGAAACCATCCCTTCAAGGTGGCTGGCCCGGCTTCTGAACCTGCTGAACGGCCTGCCGGCTCAGGGCGGCAAAGTCGCCATCGAGGAGATGCGGGGCCGGGGCCGCCGATGGCTGGACATGGCGCTGAAGGCCGGCGAAGCGGCTGCGGTGCCCCGCGCCCACCGCCCGGCCCCCCGTCCGCCGCTTGCGGCACGGCCCCGCCGCCTCTCGGTCACTTCGGTGCAGAAACTGATTCTGGACCCCTACGCCATCTATGCCCGCCGCATTCTCCGCCTGGAACGGCTCGACCCGCTGCGCACCGTCCCCGACGGGCGCGACAGGGGAAACGCGCTTCACCGGATCGCCGAGGAGTTCGTCAGGACGCTGCCCGAGGACATCGGACCGGACGCCGCCGAGGCACGACTGAAGGCTATCGCTGAAGCGGTCCTGACCGGGGACGTCGCCTGGCCCACGGCACGTGTCTTCTGGCGGACGCGTGTCAACACGTTCGCGCGCGGATTCGCCGAAGCCGAGTTGCGGCGCCGGGCGCTCGGGGTGCCGGTCGCCCTGGAAAGGGACGGCTCGATCCGGATCGACGATCGCCGGTTCACGCTTACCGCCAAGGCCGATCGGATCGATATCTTGTCGGACGGCAGCCTTCACATCTTCGACTACAAGAGCGGGGGCCTTCCGGCGAAGGCCGACCTTCCCCGATTCGAGCTTCAGCTTCGCCTGGAAGCGGCGATGGCCGAGCGCGGGGGTTGGCGGGATGTCGGCGCGCGGCCGGTATCCCGGATCACCTACCTGGGGCTCGTACCAGGACTCACGGAAGTGACCGTTTCGGCAGAAGACGGCGATTTCGACGGTGCCTTGGCGCGGCTGGAAAGACTCATCGCACGTTTCGACGACCCGGCCACGGGCTACCCGGCGCGGGGAAAGCTGGCCAAGTCCGACCACCCGGGCGACTACGACCACCTTTCGCGCTTCGGCGAGTGGGGCCTTCACGAGCTGCCCGAACCCGAGGACCTGACGTGACCGCCCGGGACGAGGCAAGCGAACGGCAGAGCCAGGCATCGGACCCCGCGCAATCCGTATGGCTTATGGCGAACGCCGGGTCCGGCAAGACAAAGGTCCTGATCGACCGGGTCTCGCGCCAGCTGCTGGCGGGCACGCCACCGGAGCGCATCCTCTGCCTGACATACACGAAGGCGGCGGCGGGAGAGATGCAGAACCGGCTTTTCGCCCGCCTTGGCGAATGGGCGATGCTGCCCGAAAGCGATCTGAGACAGAAGCTGGCGGCGCTGGGCGACGGATCGGTGCCGGACGCCACGCTGGACCGCGCGCGCCGGCTTTTCGCGCAGGCCATCGAAACGCCGGGCGGGCTGAAGATACAGACCATCCATGCCTTCTGTTCCGGTCTTCTTCGCCGGTTTCCGCTGGAGGCGGGCGTGTCCCCGGGGTTCACCGACCTCGACGAGGCCGTGGCGCGCCGGATCCGGGCCGAGGTTGTCGAGGAAATGGCGGACGGCGGATGCCCCGAGGAGGTCGAAGCGGTCGCCGAGGTCATTGGCGATGGGGAGCTTCCGAAACTGCTCGTGGATATCTGCGCACATGCGGAAGGCTTTGAAACGGACGTCACGCCGGCCTCCCTGCAGGCTTTCCTGGGGGTTCCGGACGGGGTCGGCGCGGACACTGTGGCCCGCGAAGCGCTCGACGGGACCGAGCGCGACCTGATCGCCCGGCTTTGTCCGCTGCTTTCTCTGGAAGGGCCGGTTGGGGCAAAGCGTGGCAGGGACCTCGCTTCCCTGAACCTGGACGATACCGGGGTGTCGACCCTGCTGCGGCTGGAAGCCGCGCTGCTTACCGGGGAAGGCAGGGTTCCCAAGAAGCTTGTTCCGGCCGACATCGACCGCGCCCGGCCGGAGCTTGGCGAGCGGCTGGTGGCTTTCGCGGAACGCGTCGCGTCGGCGCGGCTCTGCCGCCTGGCGCTTTCGGCCGCCGGGAAAAGCCTGGCGGTCCACCGCTTCGGCCGGGCGTTCCTTGACCGCTACCGCCGCGCCAAGACGGAACGCGGGGCGCTCGATTACGACGATCTGATCCTGCGCGCGGCGGGTCTGTTTTCGGACCCTTCCGTGGCGGAATGGGTGCTCTACAAGCTCGACGGGGGAATCGACCACATCCTGGTGGATGAGGCGCAGGATACCAGCCAGCGGCAATGGCGCATCATTGAACGGCTGACCGAGGAGTTCACCGCCGGTCAGGCGCCGGCGCACATGGTCCGCACGCTTTTTGTGGTGGGCGACAAGAAGCAGTCGATCTACTCCTTCCAGGGCGCCGACGTCCGCGAGTTCGAAGCCGCCGGTGTCCGGCTGGCGTCGCGCTTCAAGGCGATCGGCCGGCCCATGCTGCCGCTGACGCTGGAGCATTCCTTCAGGTCGTCGCAGGCGGTGTTGCGGGTGGTCGACGCGACCTTCGACGCGCGACCGGGACCGGGATTGGGCGAAGCCACACACCACCTCGCGTTCTATCCGGACATGCCGGGAAGGGTCGATCTCTGGGAGGCGATCCCGGCCGTGGCCCGGGGGACGCCGGAGGATTATGACGACCCGGCGGCGCTGATGGTGGAGAAGTCGGCGGAAACCCGGCTCGCTTCGGCGATCGCCGGGCAGATTTCGGCAATTTTGCAGGCAAAGACACTGATCCCCGACAAAGGGGAAGCACGTCCCGCCAGGCCCGGCGATTTCCTGATTCTGGTCCAGCGGCGGCGCGGGCTTTACGCCGAGACGATCCTTGCCTGCAAGGCGGCTGGCCTGCCGGTCGCGGGAAGCGACCAGCTCAAGCTCTCGGCCGAGCTCGCGGTGCTCGACCTCGCTTCGCTGCTCGCGTTCCTGTCGCTGCCGGAAGACGATCTCGCGCTGGCCGAAGCCCTGCGCTCACCGCTGTTCGGCTGGAGCGAAGGCGCGCTTTTCGGGTTGGCGCACGGCCGCGCCGAGGGGGCCACGCTTTGGGCGGCCTTGCGGAACCGCCATGCGGAGTTTCCGGACACCTGCGCCGTTCTCTACGACCTTCTGGGGCAGACCGACTTCCTGCGGCCCTACGAGCTGATCGAGCGGATGCTCAACCGTCATGACATGCGCCGGAAGCTTCTGGCCAGGCTGGGGGCGGAAGCCGAGGACGGGATCGAGGAACTGGTCAATCAGGCGCTTGCCCACGAACGAAGCGAGGTTCCGGACCTTACAGGTTTTCTGGCGCGCCTTCAGACCAGCGAAATCGAATCGCGCCGAAGACCGGGCACGGGCGTCACGGCGGTCCGGGTGATGACGGTGCATGGGGCGAAGGGTCTTGAGGCGCCGATCGTGATCCTGCCCGACACCGCCGCGCGCAAGGCCGGCAGGCAGTCGCGTTTTCTGCGCGATGGCGCCGGCAGGGTCTTGTGGCGCATGGCCGAGGCCGACCGGCCGCAGGCCCTGAAGGAGCTTGCCGATGCCGAAGAGGAGCGGCGGCAGGAGGAACTCAGCAGACTTCTCTATGTCGGCATGACCAGGGCCGCCTGCTGGCTCATCGTCTGCGGCGCCGGAGCGGAAACCGGCAAGCCGGAGGCCTGGTACGAAACTGTCGCGAGAGGGGTGGGGAAAGAAGCCGCTGTGCGGATTCCACCCGATGTGGCCGGCCTTCCGTGGCGGCTTCGGATCGAGCATGGCGAATGGCCGGTCGCCGCGTCGCAGCCCTCCGGGACGGCCGACGGCAAGCCGGGCGCGGACCTTCCCGGCTGGGCGTCCAGACCCCCGGCCGCCCCCTTCCGCGAGCCTCCGCCGATTCTGCCGGCATCGCTCGAAGGTGCGAAGGCGCTTGCCGGCGAGGCTGGGGACGGAGCCGCGCCCGCCCTGTCTCAGGGCACCACGCTTCACCGCCTGCTGGAAGTGCTTCCGCAACACCGGCCCGAAGACTGGCGGAAGGAGGCGATTGCGGCGCTCGACCTGCTCGACCCCCCGGTCACGGGGGAAATCGCCGAGTCGCTGATCAGGGAAGCGGCATCGCTGATCCTCGACCCCTCGCTCGGACCGCTCTTCCGCGAGGGGCTGGCCGAAGTCGAAGTCGCCGCACGCGTCCGGGCTTTCGGGAACCGGCTTGTTCGGGGCACGATCGACCGGCTGATCGTGCGGCCCGACCTTGTCCGGGCCATCGACTTCAAGACGAACCGTGTGGTCCCTCACGAGGTGGCGGCTGTGCCCGAGGGTCTCTTGAGGCAGGTCGCAGCCTATCATGCGATGCTGGAGGCGATCTTTCCGGGGCGGGAGGTCGAAGTCGCGATCCTCTGGACGCGGACGCGGGTGTTGATGCCGGTCGATGCCGAGATCGTGAGGAAGGTGCTGGCCGCTACCCCCATCCCTTGACGTTGCCCGGCGGGCTTCCTAGGTTCCGACTCCATTTTCCCACAGGAGAAGATCATGGCCACCACGGCGGTCACCGATGCCACCTTCGACAGCGTCGTCCGCAAGTCGGACATTCCGGTCGTCGTCGATTTCTGGGCGGAATGGTGCGGGCCCTGCAAGCAGATCGGCCCCGCGCTTGAAGAGCTTTCGGCGCAGTACGCGGGCAAGATCAAGATCGTGAAGCTGAACGTCGACGAAAACCCGCAGCTGCCCGCCGAAATGGGTGTGCGCGGCATTCCGGCGCTGTTCCTGTTCAAGAACGGCGAGGTGTTTTCCAACAAGGTCGGCGCCGCGCCCAAGGCCGCGTTGCAGAACTGGATCGAAACCGCGCTCTGAGGCGGCTTCGCTGAAAAGGAAATGGACGGGCGCTTTCGGGCGCCTGTTTCGCTGTCCGGGTCAGGCGGCGGCCGGGTGCGGGCGAAGCGGGATCATCCCCGCCTCGGTCGCGGGAAAGACGCCCCGTTCGGTGATCAGCCCGGTGACAAGCCGCGCGGGCGTCACGTCGAAGGACGGGTTGGCGGTGGGCGCGCCGGGTGGCAACAGGTCGATGCGCCCCACCTCACCGGAAGCAAGGCGGCCCGAGAGATAGCGGACCTCGTCGCCGGAACGATCCTCGATGGGGATTTCGGCCACCCCGTCGCGGATCGTCCAGTCGATGGTGGGGGTGGGCAGCGCCACGTAGAAGGGCACCCCGTTGTCGCGCGCGGCCAGCGCCTTCAGGTAGGTGCCGATCTTGTTGCAGACATCGCCGGTGGCGGTCGTCCGGTCGGTTCCGACGATGACCATATCGACCCGGCCGTGCTGCATCAGATGCCCGCCCGCGTTGTCGACGATCACCGTATGGGGCACGCCGTGGCGGCCAAGCTCCCACGCGGTCAGGAAGGCGCCCTGGTTGCGCGGGCGGGTCTCGTCGACCCAGACATGGACGGGGATGCCCGCGTCATGGGCCTTGTAGATCGGCGCGGTGGCGGTGCCCCAGTCCACCGTCGCCAGCCAGCCTGCGTTGCAGTGGGTGAGGATGTTGACCGGCGCGCCCGCCTTGCGGTCGGCGATGGCTCGGATCAGGGGCAGGCCGTTCCGGCCGATGGCGTCGTTGATCGCCACATCCTCATCGGCGATCCGACCCGCTTCCGCCCGGGCGGCCTCGGCCCGGCCCGATGCGGCAAAGGGAATGAGATACCCGCGCATCCGGTCGAGCGCCCAGCGCAGGTTGATCGCAGTCGGGCGCGTCGCGGCGAGGGTCGAAACCGCCCCGGCAAGCGAGAAGTCGGACGGGTCGGCGCGCATCGCGATCGCCACGCCCCAGGCGGCCGTCGCCCCGATCAGCGGCGCGCCCCGGACATGCATGTCGCGAATGGCGCGGGCGGCATCGGCAAGGGTGTCAAGCTGCATCACGCCGAAGCGGTGCGGGAACAGGGTCTGGTCCAGGATCATGACCGTTCCGTCTTCGGTCCAGATCGTGCGGTAGTGCCTTCCGTCCACCTTCATGCGCCGTCTCCCGTTTCCAGCCGTCAGGATAAGCCCGCGCCCGCCTACGGCAAGCTGGCTTGCAGGGGGCGGCGGGGGCGGCCATATCTCGGTGGGCAAGGAGCGCCCCGAAAGGTGAAGGAATGGCAGACGACAAGTTCCCCGGCTGGCACGGGACCACGATCCTCGCTGTCCGGCGGGGCGGGGTGGTGGCGGTGGCGGGCGACGGGCAGGTGAGCCTCGGCCAGACGGTCATCAAGGGAACCGCGCGGAAGGTGCGGCGGCTGTCGCCGGGCGGGCATGACGTGATCGCGGGGTTCGCGGGTTCGACGGCGGATGCCTTCACCCTGCTTGACCGGCTGGAGAAAAAGCTGGAATCGGCGCCGGGCCAGTTGCAGCGCGCCTGCGTCGATCTGGCCAAGGACTGGCGGATGGACAAGTATCTGCGCAACCTGGAAGCCATGCTGATCGTGACCGACGGCAAGGGGATGTTCGTCATCACCGGAGCGGGCGATGTGCTGGAGCCCGAGCATGACGTGGCCGCCATCGGGTCTGGCGGGAATTTCGCGCTGGCCGCCGCGCGGGGGCTGATGGAGACCGACCTCGCGGCCGAGGCGGTGGCGCGCAAGGCGATGGCGATCGCGGCGGACATCTGTGTCTACACCAATGGCAACCTGACGGTGGAGGTGATCGGTGGCTGACGCGGCCCGCGCCTTCGGGCTGGACGACCTGCGCGCCGCCGTACAGGCGGGCCTGCTGACCGAAGCACAGGCGGCGGGCGTCTCGGCGCTGGCCGCCGACCGGGCGGGCAAGCGCGCCGCGATGCCGGCCGAGGACGAACCCTTCGAGTTCTTCCGGGGCTTCAGCGAGATTTTCATTGCGACGGGCCTGTCGATCTTCCTTGCGGGCGTGCTGTCGCTTCTTGCCTGGGTGGGGGTGGGCTCGGGCCTGTTCCTGGCGGTGCCGTTGGGGATGGCCCTCGTCGCCTGGTGGATGGCGGGGTATTTCACGCTGCGGCGCCGGATGGTGCTGCCCAGCCTGATCCTGGCCGCAGCCTTCGGGGCGGGGATCTGTGCCTTTGTCATGGGGTGGATGGCGCAGGCAGACTTTCCGAATCCCCGGCGCATCCTGATTGTGGCGAGCCTTGTGACTGCGGCGGCCTATGCGCTCTGGTACTGGCGGTTCAGACTGCCTGTGGCGATGTTTCTCCTGGGGCTGGCCTGCCTTGGCGCGATCTACGGCTTCACCCTGTCGACCGAGGTATTTTTTGAAGCGGCCGATGGCAACTTCCGTCCCGGCAGCCTCTTTGACCTCCGCAACGGTGCGGGGTTCGGGGTGGCGACGCTGATCTTCGGCGCCGGGGCCTTCGTGGCGGGGATGTGGTTCGACACGCGCGATCCGCACCGGCTGGGCCGGCATGCCGCGACGGGGTTCTGGCTGCACCTGCTGGCGGCGCCCGCGCTGGTCAACACGGTGGCGCTGACGCTGTACAACACCGGGGGCACGGCGGGCATGCTGGCGACGGCGGCGGCGCTGTCGGTGATCGCGGTGCTGGCGCTGGTGATCGACCGGCGGTCGTTCCTGACGGCGGGGATCGTCTACATCGCGCTTCTGATCGGCTGGGCGGTGGAGAGCGCGGGCGGCGCGGGGTTCGGCGACCGGATTGCGATGCTTCTGATCCTTGGCGCCTTCATCACAGCGCTCGGGACGTGGTGGGTGCCCCTGCGCGCCGCGCTGATGTGGGCGCTGCCCGACTTTCCCGGAAAATCCCGCCTGCCCCCCTATTCGGAGTCCGCATGACCACCCTCACCCCGCGCGAGATCGTGTCCGAACTCGACCGCTTCATCATCGGGCAGAAGGACGCCAAGCGCGCCGTCGCGGTCGCGATGCGCAACCGCTGGCGGCGGATGCAGCTTCCGGACGGTCTGCGCGACGAGGTCTACCCCAAGAACATCCTGATGATCGGGCCCACCGGCGTGGGCAAGACCGAGATTTCGCGGCGGCTGGCCAAGCTGGCGAAGGCGCCGTTCCTGAAGGTCGAGGCGACGAAGTTCACCGAAGTCGGCTATGTCGGCCGCGACGTGGACCAGATCGTGCGCGACCTGATGGACGTGGCGGTGGCCGAGATCAGGGCGCGCATGCGCGAGGCGATGACGGCGCGCGCCGAAAGGGCCGCCGAGGACCGTGTGATCGAGGCCGTCGCCGGCGTCGATGCCCGCGAGCAGACGCGCGAGATGTTCCGCGGGCGGCTGAAGCGGGGCGAACTGGACGACACCGCCATCGAGCTCGACCTTGCCGATGCTTCGCCTGCGATGCCGGCCTTCGAGCTGCCGGGGATGCCGCCCGGGCAAAACATGGGGATGCTCAATCTCGGCGACATATTCGGCAAGGCCTTCGGCCAGCGGCGGGTGCGCAAGCGGCTGACGGTGGCCGAAAGCTACGAGCTCCTGATCGCGGAAGAGGCGGACAGGCTGGTGGACGACGAGGCCGCGAAGGCGGCGGCGCTTGAAGCTGTGCAGGAGAACGGCATCGTCTTCATCGACGAGATCGACAAGGTCGCGGCGCGGGCCGAGACCCGCGGCGCGGACGTCAGCCGCGAAGGCGTGCAGCGCGACCTTCTGCCGCTGATCGAAGGAACGACGGTCAGCACCAGATACGGTCCGGTAAAGACCGACCACATCCTGTTCATCGCTTCGGGGGCGTTCCACATCGCCAAGCCCTCGGACCTGCTTCCCGAACTGCAGGGCCGCCTGCCGATCCGGGTTGAACTGAAGGCGCTGACGGAAGGCGACTTCGTCCGCATCCTGACCGAAACCGAGAACGCGCTGACCCGGCAATATGCCGCGCTTCTGGCGACCGAAGAGGTGGCGGTGACCTTCACCGAAGACGGGATCGCCGCACTGGCCCGGATCGCGGCCGAGGTGAACGCGCGGATCGAGAATATCGGGGCGCGGCGGCTTTACACCGTGATGGAGCGGGTGTTTGAGGAGCTGAGCTTTTCGGCCCCGGATCGGTCGGGAGAAAAGGTGACGGTCGATGCCGCGTTCGTCGAGGCCAACCTTGGCGATCTGTCGCGGTCGGCCGATCTCAGCCGGTACGTGCTCTGACAAGGCTTCCGGCTGGAAAGAGACCGCCGTGCACGGCACCGCCGGACGAATGGCTGGGGGCGATCCGGGCGATGGCGGGCGACGGAGAAAGGAAATCTTGCGCCGCCGCCGCCCCCCTGACACCATTTCGGCCATGTCGTCCCGGGTTCCAGACATGCGCGCGCTCTGGTTTGCGCTGGCCTTGCTGCTGGCCGCCTGCGCCTCCCGGCCGTCGATCGCGCCTCATCCCGAACTGGCGCCTGCCGCTTCCACCCGCATGGTCTTTTACGCAACAACCCGGGCACCTGGCGAACCGGACGAGCTTTACGGCAACCGCCGGAGTTCGCGGATCCGTTACGGACAGATCGAGGTGTCCGTCCCGCCGGACCGGAAGCCGGGAGAGATATTGACGGCATCGGCAGGGCGTCGGCCCGACCCGTCCCGCGATTTCTTCGCGCTGGATAGCCGGGACTTTGCCGGCGCGGATGACCTTCGCCGCAGCCTGGCCGCCGAGCTTTCGCGCCGGCACGGCAGGGCGAAAGAGGTGGCGGTCTATGTCCACGGCTTCAACAATACCTTTCCGGAGGCTGTCTTCCGCCTCGGACAGCTCGGCAATGACGTCAATGGCCCCGCTGTCTCGTTCCTCTATTCCTGGCCGTCGCGCGGAAGTCCGCTCGGCTATGTCTATGACCGCGACAGCGTGCTTTTCGCACGGGACGGCCTCGAGGAGACGC
This sequence comes from Paracoccaceae bacterium, assembly GCA_046155885.1. Lineage (GTDB taxonomy): Bacteria > Pseudomonadota > Alphaproteobacteria > Rhodobacterales > Rhodobacteraceae > JAOADN01. The sequence continues at coordinate 22,115 of JBJXFU010000018.1, read as the reverse complement.
TCGGTCTGGTGGTCGCGGCCGGCGCGGACCGGATCATTCTGGTCGGCCATTCGCTCGGCACCGAACTGCTGATGGAAACTCTCCGCCAGATGGCGATCGGCGGGAACCGGAAGGTGGTGTCACGCATCGGCGGCGTTATCCTGATCTCGCCTGACATCGACACCCAGCTTTTCCGGCGGCAGGCGAAGCGCATCGGAAAGCTGCCGCAGCCGTTCCTTATCTTCACCTCGGGCCGGGACAAGGCACTTGCGCTATCGGCGGCGCTGAGCGGGCGCAGTGACCGGCTCGGCAACATCCAGGACCTGGACAAGCTGGCCGAACTGGATGTCACGGTGATCGACGTCACCGCCTATTCGGAGGGAGAGGGTCACTTCACCGTCGGCAACTCGCCGACCGTCCTGTCGATACTCGCTGGCCTGAGGCAGGCTATGCCCGGGCTCATGGACGGGCCCGCGTCGCGGTCCTGGGGGCTTCCGGGGCTGATGCGGACGTTCCAGAGCACGACACAGTACATCCTTCGCCGGCCCGCGCAGCATGGCGGATGAAGCCTTGCGGCATGCCGTGGCGGCAGTCGGCCGTCAGCCTTTCGCCCGCCGCAGATAGACATAGAACGCGCCTTCGCCGCCGTGCCTGCGATGCGCGGGCACCGACTGGAGGATCATCGGAGCAAGCGGCGCCATGGCCAGCCAGTGCGGCACCTGCCGCCGCAGCGCGCCCCGCGACGGATTGCCCTGAAGCGTCCCGCCGCCGTCGCCCGCCCTGCCCTTTCCGGTTATCACCAGCACCAGCCTCAAGCCCCTTTGGTGCGACCGGAACAGAAACGCCGTCAGGTGGATGTGCGCCTCGGCGACGGTCATCCCGTGCAGGTCGATGCGGGCTTCCGGGGCGGCCTTTCCCCGCGCCATTTCCCGGAAGACCGCGCGATCCATCCACAGGGGGGTTTCGGCGGCGCTGCCCCGCACCGACTGGAGCAGCTTGGGTCCTGCGGGCGGGTCGGTCGCGTTTTCACCAAGGCGGAACGGCGGAATCGGCGCCGGCGGGTCGCGGCTTGCCTCTCGCGGGGCGGTCCCGGGACCGTTCGTCGGCTTTGGCACCGCCTTGCGCCGCGCCGGATGGATCGGCCGGACGGCGGCGCTGACGGCCTGCCAAAGCGCCCGTTCCTCGGGCGTCAGTCCGCGCGTCCGGCGGGTCACGCCAGGTCCCTGCGGGGGCAGAGCACGATCACCCTGCAGCGCTGGCGAAGCCTGCCGGCGCGTCCGCAGGCGGCGGCGCCCGATCCCAGGAAAAGGTCCACGCGACCCGGCCCGACAATCGCGCTCCCGGTGTCCTGCGCGATCACAAGCGCGTTGAACGTGTCGGGGCCTTCTGAGACCAGCCAGAGCGGCGCGCCGAGCGGCACATGGTCCCTGTCGACCGCCACGCTGACGTCCGCTGTCAGGGGCACGCCGGCCGATCCGACCGGGCCGAGCGTTGGGGCGATGTCAAGTTCGCGGAAGAAGACGTAGGACGGGTTGTGCCTGAGGAGTTCCGGCAGTTCGGACGGGTGCCCGGCGGCCCAACTGCGGATCGCGTCGAGCGACATGGCTTCCGCGGCCAAGGCGCCCCGCCGTACCAGTTCCGCGCCGATCGAGCGGTAGGGATGGCCGTTCCTGCCGGCAAAGCCGAGCCGCATCTCACGGCCGCCGGGCAGGCGCAGCCGGACCGATCCCTGCACCTGCGCAAGGAACGCGTCAAGCGGCGAGGCCAGCCAGGCGATCTCGAAACCGTCAAGAAGGTTCCGTTCTTCCATCTCGCGGCGGGTGAACCACGGATCGCGAAGGTCGGGCGGTGGCTGGTGCAGCGGCCAGATGAAGCGGCCGTCCGGCGCGGTACGCGCGTCGAACTCCGGCTCGCAATATCCGGTCAGCAGACCCTCGCCGGAACCTGCGGGGACGAACCGTTCCCGGAAAAACGCCCCAGCTTCCCCAGCTTCCGGCTCCGGCCAGCCGGCGGGCCTCGTGAGCAGGTAGGCCGACAGGACCTCCGGCGAAGGCTCGGGCCAGTTGCGGTCGGGGCGCGCCTGCGCCGGCACCGCCTTGTCACTCGCCGGTGGCGATCAACAGCCAGTTGGGATCGCTCGACCCCATTCTGCGGGCGAATGTCCAGACATCCCGCTGCTTGCGCGCCGCGTTGGGGTTGCCTTCGACCAGTTGGCCGGCGGCGTCGCGGGTGGACGTGACAAGATCGGCGACGAACCGGACGGTGACCTCGGCCTCGGTCGTCGACCGGTCGAATTCGACTGCCTGCAACGCCAGTTCGCGGAGGCCGGCAAATTCGGATGTGGTGGTCAGGCCGCGGCTTCTCCGGTCGGACACCACTTCCTCGAAACTGCGGTAGACATCCTCGGACAGAAAGGACCTGACCTTCTCGATCTCGCCGCGCTCGAACGCCATCAGGATCATCTCATAGGCCGCGCGCGCGCCCTGAAGGAAGCCGGAGACCGTGAATGTGGGGTCGGCGAGCTTCATCGCCGCGAGCGCGCGGGCGACTTCGCTGTCTTCGGCCACATGGTCGGAAATGTCGCGGTCGGGCCCGCCCTCAATCACCTCGAACCCGTCCTGGCTTCGGGCCGCCCCGGGCGGCGAAAGCGGAGCGGGCGGCTTTTGAAATCCTTCGCGGGTTCCCAGGACCGACCGGAGCTTGAGGATCAGGAATATCGCGACCCCGGCCAGAACCAGAAGCTGGATAACGGCGCTCGACATGTTCTTCCTCGCTCGGCGGCAGCGCGGCGCTGCACTCCCCACTTAAGTACGGCGGCTGGCGGGTCAAGTCCATTTCTCGACTGACGAAACCCGGCAGTTCACGGCATTGAGGCTGGCGGCAGCCGGTGCTAAACCCCCGGTCGACCGACGGGAACCGGCAGCGAGGCGGAGAATGGCGGAGAATGTGAACGGCGGGGCGGCCCCGGGCGACGAGACCGCCGCGCAGCAGGTCAGGATGCAGGTTCTGGGGCAGTACATCCGGGATCTGTCGTTCGAGAACGCCGTGGCGCAGAAAGGCGTCGCCAGCGCCGACGTGCAGCCGGAAATCCAGGTTCAGGTCAGCCTCGACGCGCGCAAGCGCCCGGCGGCCGGCCACTACGAGGTCATCTCGAAGTTCAAGGTTTCGTCGGTCAACAAGGCCGACAAGACGCCGCTGTTCCTGCTTGAGCTCGATTATGGCGGGATTTTCATGGTCGAAGGCGTGCCCGAGGACCAGCTTCACCCCTATCTCCTGATCGAATGCCCGCGGATGCTGTTTCCGTTCGTCCGCCGGATCATCTCGGATGTAACGCGCGATGGCGGCTTTCCGCCGCTGAACATCGACACGGTGGATTTCCTGGGCCTCTACCGGGGCGAACTGGCGCGCCGCGCATCCGCGCAGAAGCCGGCCGAGACGCTTTCGTGATCCGAAGGCCGGCGGCCGGACGCCGAGTGGCGGCGCCAACCGCGTCGTGCGGGCGCTGGGCATCTGGTAGTCGCCGACCCTAACTGCGAGAGTTGCGCCGAGCTTTCCCTTTGTACCGGGGCGTTCCGTGCTGCCGCATCTCCGGTTCTCGGCTGGATACCTTCGGGCGCTGAGTTGCGCCGGCGCGGTCATGCTTTCCGTGCTGGCGGCGCACGCCGACGTTTCGTTCCGCATCACCGGCGGCGAGGACGATATCGAGGCCGCTGTGAAGGCCGCCTCGCTGATCGTCCAGGCGAGCAAGGACGGCACCACCGGCGCGCAGGACCTCTTCGCGGCGGCCCGCGCCGATTACGGACGCATCCTTGGCGCCCTTTACTCCGTGGGGCGATACTCCGGTGTGATCAGCATCCGCATCGACGGGCGCGAGGCGGCCGACATTGCGCCGCTCGACGCGCCCAAGAGCGTCGGTTCGATCGTCGTGACGGTCGATCCAGGCCCGCGCTTCACGTTCTCGGCGGCGCGGATGCGGCCCTATGCGCCGGGCACATCCATTCCATCGGCCTATGGGGACACCAAGACCGCGCGCACGACCGCCATTGAGGAAGCTGCGGCGGCGGGTGTCGCGGGCTGGAGGGCCAGGGGCCACGCCAAGGCGCGCATCGCGGAAAGCCGGGTCATCGCCGATCATCGCGCGCGCACGGTCGATTCGCTCCTGCTGCTCGACCCCGGCCCGCACCTGCGCTTCGGGCAGCTTTCGCTCGAGGGATACGAAAGGCTGCGGCCCGCCCGGCTGCGCAAGATGGCGGGCTTTCCGGAAGGCGAGGTCTTCGACCCCGACAAGGCAAAGACGGTTTCGGACCGGCTGCGGCGGTCCGGGGTGTTCCGGTCGGTCGCCCTTGCCGAGGCCGATCGCCCCAACCCCGACGGCACGCTCGATTTCGCCCTGGTCGTCGAAGAAGAGGTTCCGCGCCGCTTCGGCCTGGGGGCGGAACTGCAAAGCCAGGAAGGGCTGGCGCTGACCGGGTTCTGGCTGCACCGCAACATCTTCGGTGGCGGCGAGCGGCTGCGTTTCGACGCCGGCGCAACCGGGATCGGATCACCCTCGGGGACCGATTTCGCGCTTGGCGCACGCATCGAAAGGCCGGCGACGCCGGACGCCGATACGACAGCCTATGCCGAGGTCCGGTTGGAGCGGGTCGAAGACCCGGGCTACACCTCGTCGGATGCCTCGCTTGGCTTCGGGTTCAGCCGGGTCTGGTCGCCGGAGCTGACCGGTACACTCGCCCTCACCTTCGAAGGCTCGCGCGTCAGGGATGTGGCGGGAACGCGGACCTACCGTCAGCTCGCCGTGCCCCTGGGGCTTACCCGCGACCGCCGCGACAACACCGGCAATCCCACGCGCGGGACGTACCTTTCCGGCGAAGTCAGGCCGTTCCTCGGCGCCGGTTCATCCGGCAGCGGAGTGCGGCTGTATCTCGACGCGCGCGGCTATCGCGGGTTCGGGGCGGACGACCGCTTCGTCCTGGCGGGGCGGGTCCAGGCCGGCACGGTGGCCGGACCGACGCTTCTGTCGACGCCACGCGACTACCTCTTCTATTCCGGCGGGGGCGGCACGGTGCGCGGGCAACCCTACCAGTCGCTCAGCGCCGGACCGGTGGCAGGGGGTGTCACGGTCGGCGGACAGAGCTTTGCCGGCCTTTCGGTCGAAGGCCGTGCCGCCGTCAGCGAGAAGATCGGCGTGGTGGGCTTTTACGACGCGGGCTTCGTTTCGGCCGGTGACTTCTTCGGCGGCGCGGGCGAATGGCACAGCGGCGCGGGCGTCGGACTGCGCTACATGACCGCGATCGGGCCGATCCGCCTGGACGTTGCGGCACCGGTCTCGGGCAACACGGGCAACGGTCCGCAGCTCTATCTCGGGATCGGACAGGCGTTCTGATGGCGCGGCTCTTCATCCTTCTGGTTCTGGCGCTGCTTCTTCCGCCCGTTGCCCGCGCGCAGGACGAAGGCGACCGGGGCTTCATCACCGGCCTTCTGGAAGACAGTTTTTCGGGCGCCGGCAGGACGGTCCGAATCGAGGGCTTCGCGGGCGCCCTGTCGTCGCGCGCGACGTTCGACACCTTGACCATCGCCGATGAGATGGGCGTCTGGATCACCCTTCGGGACGGAGCGATCAGCTGGAACCGCTCCGCGCTGCTTTCCCGCCGGGTCGAGATCGAAGAGCTGACTGCGGGCGAAATCGCCATGAGCCGCCCGCCCGTGCGCGCCGCGGCCGATGGCGGCACAGTCTTCGAGGCGACGGGCTTTACCCTGCCGGAACTGCCGGTGTCGGTCCGGATCGGGCGCGTCCGGGCGGCCAGGACGGACCTGGGCGCGCCGGTTCTCGGGCAGGCCGTGTCCTTCTCGCTGGACGGCGCGGTGACACTTGAGGCGGGCGAAGGCACCGCGCGCCTGTCGATCCGGCGCACCGACGGGCGTGAGGGCAGCCTTGAACTCACCGGTGCCTATTCGAACCGGACGCGGGATGTCGCGCTTGATCTTCTGGTCTCGGAAGGGGCGGATGGCGTGGCGGCCAGCCTTCTTGGCGTGCCGGGACGGCCGGAGATGACGCTGGCCCTCAGCGGCTCGGGAAAGCTCGAGGCGTTGGTGCTCGATGCCGCGCTGTCGTCCGACGGGGCGAAGCGGCTTTCCGGGAAGGTGCGGCTGTTCGAGACCCTGACCGACAATGCCCCGCCGGACCGGCATTTCGCGGCCGATTTTTCCGGGGACATCGCGCCTTTGGTCTTTCCTGCGTATCGGGAGTTCTTCGGGGCGGACATCCGGCTTTCCGTTTCCGGCCGGCGCGCAGGAACCGGGCGTTTCGATCTTGACCGCCTCGACCTGCGGTCACGTGGCGCCTTTGTCACCGGCAGCCTCGCGCTTGGCGCGGACTCGATCCCGGACCGGGCCAACCTCCGGATCCGCCTTGGTCTTCCCGGCATGACGACGCTGCTGCCATTGCCTGGCGAGCCAACACGGGTAGGCCGCGCCGAGCTCGTCTTCGGGTTCGACGCAAGCCAGAGCGATGCCTGGACGCTGGCAGGCGACGTGACGGAATTCACGCGGCGGGGGTTCAGCATCGCGAGCGCCCGCGTTGACGGCCTTGGCACGATCCGGCGGGGCAGTGGCGCAAGGCCGCTGGCGGGCGTGAACGGGCGGGTGACGTTCGGGATGTCCGGGTTCGACAGCCCCGACCGTTCGCTTGCCGCGGCGGTCGGGACAGAGGCGAAGGGCGTGGCGCTGTTCGAATGGCAAGAGGGTGGCGATCTTCGCCTGCCCTCGTTCGAAGCGAAGGGGCTCGGGCTTGCCGTTTCTGGGGCGCTGGCGGCACGGATGACGGCGGACGGCCCTGCGGTTCAGGGAAGCCTCAGCGCTGAAGTCGCGGACCTGGCGCGGTTTTCGCTTGCTGCGGGAAGGCCGCTGGGAGGCGCGGCGCGAATTGCCGTCGACGGGTCGGTCCTGCCGCTTGCCGGCGGCTTCGATCTGGCCGGCAGGGTGGAAGGCACCGGTCTTTCGGCCGGGATCGACCAATTGGACCGGCTTCTTTCGGGTGCCTCGACCCTTGCCCTTTCCGCATTTCGAAACGGAGACGGTCTGGAAATCCGGTCCCTTCGGGCAACGGCAGGCAGCTTCGCCGCGAACCTGACCGGGACCCTGAAAACAGGGTCGGCATCACTGGCGGGCGATGTCGAGGTCGGCGATCTTTCGGTTTTCGGCCCGGGCTACGGCGGTTCCGTGTCGGGCCGCGCCAGTTTCGGGCAGGCGGACGGCACAAACCGGGTCACGCTGTCCGGCGAGGGTCGCGACATCGGGTTGGGTGTCCCGCTGGCAGATCCGCTGCTGGCCGGCATGTCGCGGATCGACCTGGCGGCACGGCAAACGGACGGCAGGGCACCCGTCATTGACCGGCTGGACTTTGTCAGCAGGACACTCTCGGTTACGGCCAAACCCGTCGGCCCGGGCGGCGAAGGGCCGGGCCAGCCGAGCCTGGAGGTCAGCGCGCGGCTTGCCGATCTGGCGGTCTTCGCGCCTGGCTTTCCCGGCCCTGTCATCGCAACAGGCACGGTCGGCGCGAAAGGGACGGGCGCTGTCGTTGACCTGAGGGTCTCCGGACCGGGGCGCATCGGGGCACGGCTGACGGGAAGCGTTTCGTCCGATGGCAAGAAGCTGGACCTTGCGGCCAAGGGCAGTGCGCAGGCGGCGGTGCTGAACGGCTTCATCGCGCCGCGAAACGTCGACGGCGCCGTCGACTTCGATCTCAGGCTTCGCGGGCCGGCAAGGCTTTCGTCGCTGTCGGGTTCCGTTTCCACCCAGGGGGCCCGCTTTGTCGCGCCGGACCGTGGCATCGCGATCGGCGGGATCGGTGCGGCGGCGGAGATTTCGGCGGGTCAGGCCGAAATCCGCGCCAAGGGACAGGTGGAAGGCGGCGGCTCGGTCACGGCCGGGGGAAGGGTGACGCTCGCGCCTTCGCTGCCGGCCGATTTGACGGTCGATCTGTCCGGGGTACGGATTCGCGACCCGGAGCTTTTCGACACCACCGCGTCAGGATCGCTGCGTGTCAGGGGATCGGTGGCCGGCTCCCTCGCCGTTGCCGGAACGCTGTCGCTTGGCGTCACCGAAGTGCGGCTGCCATCGACAGGACTGGGCTATGCGGGTTTCTCCGGCACGGTCGGCCATGTCAACGAACCCGGCCCCGTGAAGACAACCCGCGCCCGGGCCGGGCTCGACGGGGGCGAGCGGGCCGGGGGCCAGGGCAGGCCGGTCGCGCTCGACATCGTCGTGACGGCGGCGAACCGGGTGTTCGTCCGCGGCCGTGGCCTCGACGCCGAGTTCGGCGGGACCCTGCGCGTCGGCGGCACCACCGCACGGGTCGTCCCGTCGGGCGGGTTCAACCTGATCCGGGGGCGGCTCGACCTTCTGGGCAAGCGGTTCAGCGTCGATGAAGGGCAGCTTCTGCTGCAGGGCGCGGTGGTCCCGACAGTGCGGTTCGTCGCGACCACGGCCGCCGACGGCGTCACCGCCTCGATCGTCATCGACGGCCCTGCCGCCGCGCCCAGGGTGAGCTTCGTGTCGTCACCCCCGTTGCCGGAAGAGGAAGTCGTGGCGCGGCTTCTGTTCGGGCGCGGACTTGGAACCCTGTCGGTATTCCAGGCGGCCCAACTGGCCACCGCCGTCGCGGCACTGGCGGGGAAAGGCGGAGAAGGGGTTGTGGGCCGGCTCAGAAGCTCGTTCGGGGTGGACGACCTCGACGTGACAACCGACGAAACGGGTCGCTTCGGCGTGAAGCTGGGCAAGTACCTGACCGAACAGGTCTACACCACGGTGGCGATCGGTGCGGATGGAAAAAGCGCGGTCAGCCTGAACCTCGACGTGCCGCCCGGAGTGACGGTACGCGGGTCACTGGCTTCGGACGGCCTGTCCTCGGTCGGGGTCGTCCTGGAACGGGATTACTGACGAACGCCGGCGCGCATCGCCTTCAGCCGCGCAAGCTCGGCATTCACCACCCCGCCGAGAAGCATGATGTAGGCCGAAAGATAGAACCACACGAGCAGGGCCACCACCGCCCCGATCGACCCGTAGACACGGCTGTAGGTCGAGAAATAGGACAGATAGACGGTGAACGCGACCGAGGCGAACGCCCACAGCCCCGAGGCGAGCACGGCGCCGGGCGTGATCCAGGGGGGGCGGATTTCGTGGTTGGGGCCCCACCGGTAGAACATCCCCAGAAACGTCAGGATGGCCCCGAACATCACCACCGGCGGAACGATCTTGAGCACGACGGCGGTCCATTGCCCGGGCGGAACGAAAGCAAGCGCGGTCGGGACAGCGACCATGATGGCAAGCGAGAACAGAAGCAGCCCCATCAGCGCCAGCGTCAGCACAAAGGCGAACAGATAACGCCAGGGGCCGCTGCGGTGCTTGCGCGCATGGACGGCGTTCAATCCGTCGATCAGCGCGTTGACGCCCGACCAGGCGGACCAAAGGCCGACACCCATTGAAATCGCCGTCGCCGCCCAGCCGTGCCCGGTGCTGGTGGCAAGCAGTCGCCCGAGCTCATCCTCGATCAGGCGATAGGCATCGGCGGGTACGAACTCCTGCACCAGCTTGATGTATTCCCGCATGACCGCCGGATCGGCAAAGAAGCCCCAGATCGCGATCAGGGTCGCCAGCCCGGGGAACACGCCGAGCATCGCGTAGAAGGCGACGCCTGCCGCGATCAGGCCCAGGTGGCGGGCATCGGTCGCCACCCAGATCGCCCCGGCGAGCGGTCGCAGGTTGCCCGGGCTGGCAATGGTGCGGAACATGGCGGCGGAGGTCCCCGGCCTTATGTCTTTCAGGGACGGTCCCAATGCCCGTCCGGCACGTCAAGATACTGCATCGGCGGTTCGCCCGGATTCGCGATCCGGTGGATGAGCGCGCGCGCAACGAAATCGCCCGCCAGCGCCACATCTTCGGGGATCGCGACGATGTCGCGCCGGAACCGCTTGAGGAACGGCACCGCTTCCTTCGACACAAGATCGAAGTCGCGGCCAAGTTCAAGACCCATATCCTCGGCGGCCGTCACAACTGTCATGGCGGCGGATGCCGAGGGAACAACAAGACCGTCCGGGCGGTCCGGTCCCCGCATCGCGGTCGCCACCGCGCCGGCCAGAAGCTCGCCCGGGCTGTCGGTGTTCGCGCCGTCGACCACCCGTGCGGCCACCCCAAGCCGGGCCGCCGAATCACGGACCCCGCAGTCGCAATGGATGGAGTAGGACTGTCTGAACGGCGGCCGGACCAAGCCGATCCGCCGCCGCCCGCGCGCCACGAGGGCCTGCACCGCGACCCACCCGAATGCCTCGTTGTCGTAGTCGGCGAAGGGATGCGTCCAGTTCGTGCGCCCGTGCGTCGCCACCGGGAAGCCGCAGTCGAGCAGATACTTCACACGCGCGTCGTCGGGTTCGGTCTGGTTCAGGATCACGCCGTCGGCCGACCGGGTTTCGACGATGTAGCGAATCGGGTCGAGCGGGTCCTCGTCGGCGAAATAGGGGGTGAGGATCAGGTGGTAGGGCGTGCCCCGCAGGGCTCCGGCCACCGAGGCGATCATGCGCGACGAATAGTTGACCATCTCGTGCTCGGTCGACAGGACCAGTGAAATGACATTGGTCTTGCCGGTCCTCAGGCGGACGCCCGCCCGGTTCGGGCGATAGCCGATCCGCTGCGCGATGTCGCGGACGCGGCGTTTGGTATCCTCGCCGATGTCCGGGGCGTCGCTCAGCGCGCGCGAAACCGTTGCGACTGCCAGTCCGGACAGGGCCGCGATGGTCTTCAGGGTCGGGCGAGCCCTATCCGCCTCGTCGCGGCCGCGCGCCCAATTGACCGCCTCATCCATGCCGTTCCCGCATTTCCGGTTCCGCCCCGGACATTCCTCGCCGCCCGTCCCAATACGGCATCACGGGGGTTCCGGTACCACCGGGCCAGGTCACGATAATCCAGCTTGATAGCCAAGTCTAAATCGTTATAGCCTTTTGCAAAACCAATCAGAAAACTCAGGGAGGAGAACTGATGAGACTGACAACCATGCTGCTTGCGGCAACCGCGCTTGCCGGCGCGACATCCGCGATGGCTGCCGACTGCGAGGTCACCCACTGGTGGACCTCGGGCGGCGAAGCGGCTGCGGTGGCGGAATTCGCCAAGGCGTTCGACGCGACCGGTAACAAGTGGGTCGACGGCGCGATCGCCGGTTCGGGCGACGTCGCCCGCCCGATCATCATCTCGCGAATTCTCGGTGGAAACCCGATGTGCGCGACGCAGCTCAACCCCGGCAAGGACGCCGACGACCTGATCGCCGCGGGCCTGATGCTGGACCTGACTGATCTCGCCGTGGCCGAGGACTGGGCCAACATCCTGCGCCCGAAATCGCAGATGGACAGCTGCACCCTGGACGGCAAGGTCTATTGTGTGCCGGTGAACCTGCACTCGGGCCAGTGGATGTGGACGAACCGCAAGGTCTATGAGGACCTGGGCATCGCCCCGCCGCAGACCTGGGCGGAAATGGTCGCGGCCGCGCCGAAGCTGAAAGAGGCCGGGATCATCCCGCTCTCGTTGGCCGAGGGCTGGCCGATCGGGCTTCTGACCGAAGACCTGATCGTCGCGATCGCCGGTGTCGACAACTATGTCTCCGTCTACCAGGACCGCAACATGGAGATGGCGCGCGGCCCGGAATTCGCTGCGGTGTTCCAGGCGATCGACCAGGCCCGTCAGATCATCGACCCCAAGACCGTAGTTCCGCAGTGGAACGACGCGGTCGCGCTGGTGATCCAGGGCAAGGCCGGTGCCAACGTCATGGGCGACTGGGCAGGCGGCGAATTCGCCGTTGCCAACTTGGTCGCCGGCAAGGACTTCGACTGTCTGCCTGGCCTCGGCGTCGAGCCGGTTCTCGGAACGGGCGGCGACGTCTTCTACTTCCCGAAGAACGAAGACCCGGAAGTGACCAAGGCCCAGCTGGCGATGGCCTCGTCGATGGTGACCAAGGAAGTCCAGGTCGCCTTCAACCTGAAGAAGGGCTCGCTGCCGATGCGGCCCGACGTCGATCTTTCGGCGGCCAATGACTGCATGAAGAAAGGCCTCGAAATCCTCGACAAGGGAACGAAGGTGTTCCCGAACAACTCGCAGATGATCGACCGCGATTCGCTGAACCAGATCAACGACGTGATGAAAGAGTTCTTCTCGGACCTCTCGATCACGCCGGAGCAGGCTCAGGAGCAGTTCGCAGCGATCATCGAAGCTGCGCCGAAGTGATCTGACGATCCTTCCAGTCTGAAAGCGGCCCGGCAGCAGTGCCGGGCCGTGTTCCCCTCGGATGCCAGATGATCGAGGAGCCTGACGCGATGGCGCGACCGAATCCGCTCTTCCGGAACATGAGCTCCAAGATCGCTTCGGCGCCGCTGATCTTCATCGTGCTGGTGGTGTTCGTCGGCAGCACGTTCTGGACGGTGGCGTCGTCCTTCACGGGCATCAAGACGCTGCCGATCTTCACCCCTCAGGAATTCTACGACAACTGGGTGGGATGGGACCAGTATGTGCGGCTGTGGAACACCCCGCGCTGGATCACCTCGATCACCAACCTGGCGATCTATGGCGTTCTGTATTCGGGTTTTGCCTTCGTCATCGGGTTCCTGCTGGCGGTGCTGATGGATCAGAAGATCCGCGCCGAGGGCGTCTTCCGCACGATCTACCTGTATCCCTTCGCGCTCAGCTTCATCGTTACGGGCAAGGTCTGGGCCTGGATTCTGAACCCGGCCTTCGGTCTGGAAAAGACCGTGCGCGACATGGGCTGGGAAACCTTCTCCTTCGACTGGCTGACCAACCGCGACATGGCAATCTACACCGTGGTCATCGCCGGTCTTTGGCAGGGCACCGGCCTTGTCATGGCGCTGATGCTCGCCGGTCTGCGCGGGATCGACGACGAGATATGGCGCGCGGCGCGGGTCGACGGCATTCCGAAATGGCGCACCTATCTGCAGATCGTGATCCCGATGATGCGCCCGGTGATGATCACCATTTTCGTCATCGTCGCCTCGGGGTCGGTACGGGTCTTCGACCTGGTGATCGCCCTTACGCAGGGCGGCCCCGGCAATTCGTCGCAAGTGCCGTCGCTCTACATTTACGAGAAGCTTTTCGTCGGTGCGCTGGCGCAGGGAACGGCCGCCTCGTCGGTGCTGCTTCTCGCGACAGCGGTGATCCTGGTTCCCTGGATCGTCGTCGAATTCGGCAAGAAAAACCGGGGGTAGACCGAGATGACTACCAGATCATTCGCCGAAGGCCCCTCGGGCGCCAAACCCAAGCCGATGTTCGCGCCCGGCCGCGTGGCGCTTTACACCGTCTTGATCCTGACCTCGATCTACTACCTCATCCCGCTCTACGTGATGATCATCACCTCGCTGAAGGATCTCGACATGATCCGCGAGGGCAACATCTTCATCCCGACCATGAAACCCAGCTTCGACGCCTGGGTCAAAGCCTGGTCGGCGGCCTGCACCGGCCTCAACTGCACGGGCCTCGCGCCGGGCTTCTGGAATTCGGTCTTTATCACCATTCCGTCGGTGATCGTCTCGATCGCGGTTGCCTCGATCTCGGGCTATTCGCTGGCCAACTGGCCGTTCAAGCTGGCCGAATGGTGCTTCACCATCCTCCTGGTCGGGTCGTTCATCCCCTACCAGGTGTTCCTCTACCCGCTCGTCATCATCACGCGCGAGATGGGCATCTACTCGACCCTTTACGCCGTGATCTTCGTGCACACGGTCTTCGGCCTGCCGATCCTGACGCTCCTCTTCCGCAACTATTTCGCCTCTCTCCCGGACGCGCTCTTCAAGGCCGCGCGGGTCGATGGCGCCGGATTTTGGCGGATTTTCTTCCAGGTGATGGTGCCGATGTCGATCCCGATCTTCACCGTCGCGGTGATCCTCCAGGTGACGGGCATCTGGAACGACTTCCTGTTCGGTGTGATCTATGCCGGGCCGACCAACTACCCGATGACGGTCCAGCTGAACAACATCGTCAACTCGCTGCAGGGCGTGAAGGAATACAACGTCGAGATGGCCGCGACGATCCTGACCGGCCTCGTGCCCCTGACCATCTACTTCCTCTCTGGCAAATACTTCGTCCGGGGCATCGCGGCCGGCGCAGTGAAGGGCTGACATCATGACAGTTTCAGTCAAGGATCTCACACTCAAGTTCGGTCAAACCACCGTTCTCGACAATCTCAACATCGAGATTGCCGATGGCGAGTTCCTGGTGCTGCTCGGTGCCTCGGGCTGCGGGAAGTCGACCCTGCTCAACTGCATCGCGGGACTTCTGGAGATTACCGAGGGGCAGCTCTTCATCGGCGGCAAGAACGTCACCTGGGAAGAGCCCGCCAAGCGCGGGATCGGGATGGTGTTCCAGAGCTACGCGCTTTACCCGCAGATGAGCGTGCGCGGGAACCTTTCCTTTGGCCTGAAGATCGCCGGTCTGCCCAAGGACGAGATCGAAAAGCGCGTCGCGCGCGCCTCTGAAATCCTCCAGATAGGCCCGCTGCTCGACCGCAAGCCCGCGGCGTTGTCTGGCGGGCAAAGGCAGCGCGTGGCGATCGGCCGTGCGCTGGTCCGCGATGTGGACGTGTTCCTGTTCGACGAGCCCTTGTCGAACCTCGACGCCAAGCTGCGCGCCGACCTGCGGGTGGAACTCAAGCGGCTGCACCAGCGGCTGAAGAACACGATGATCTACGTCACCCATGACCAGATCGAGGCGATGACGCTCGCCGATCGCGTCGTGGTCATGAACCACGGGGTGATCGAACAGGTTGGCGCGCCCAACGACCTCTATCATTCGCCGGCCACGCGCTTCGTCGCTGGCTTCATCGGTTCGCCGGCGATGAACCTCATCCCCTGCCGCCTCGAGCAGGCTGCCGGCGCACTGCGCCTGAGGCTCTCGAGCACGATCGAGTTCCCGGTGCCGGAATCGCGCACGCAGCGCTACCGACCCCATGTCGGCAAGGAGCTCGTGTTCGGCCTGCGCCCTGAGCACATCACCGAGCGGCGACAGGAGCATGCCGGCGAATCGCATCCCTTCGAGGCGACGCTCGACGTCACCGAGCCGATGGGCATGGAGACGCTGATCTACTTCACCATCGACGGGAACGAGATCTGCGGACGAGTCGACCCGCTCGCCGGCGCCGGTGCCGGCAAGCCGATGCGCCTCGCCGCCAATCTCCGGCACATGCACCTGATCGACGCCGCATCCGGCGTCGTGATCTGAAGCGACGACCATGGAAGGAAATCCGAATGACTGACCGCAAGGTGGTCTGGATCACCGGCGCGGGCAGCGGCATTGGACGCGCCGCCGCCATCCTGCTCGCCCGCGACGGCCATCATCTCGTCCTGACCGGCCGACGTCCCGACGCGCTCGAAGAGACGGCGGCACAGGCGCGCCGTTCCGCGCCGACCGCGGAGATCGCGGTCATGCCCGCCGATTTCACCAAGGCACCCGCGCTTGCTGCGGTCGTCGATGAGACCCTCAAGCGCTTCGGGCGCCTCGATGTCGTGGTCGGTGCCGCTGGCAACAACCTCACCGACCGGATGTGGAGCCAGCTCAAGCCCGAGCAAATGGACTACCTGCTCGACGGCAATCTGCGCGGCCAGATCTACACGGCGGCGGCCGCGCTGCCGGCGATGCGTGCGCAGAAGGACGGGCTGTTCGTGTTCGTCGGCTCGCAGGCCGGCGTCGGGGTCGGCCTGGTGAGCGGGCCGATGTACACGACCGCAAAGCACGGACTCACCGCGATGAGTCATACCCTCAACGTCGAGGAGTGCGTGAATGGCATTCGCGCCTGCTGCGTGTGCCCCGGCGAGGTCGACACGCCGATGCTCGCGAAGCGTCCCAAGAAGCTGACGGCCGAGGAGTTGGCCAAGATCCTCAAGGCGGAGGATGTCGCCGAGGTCATCGCATTCGTCGTGCGCACGCCCGCCCATGTCTGCCTGAACCAGATCTGGGTCACGCCGACCTTCAATCGCGGCTACATCGCCCAGCATCCCAGGCGATAGCGGACCCGCGCATGCGCGCGTGGTGATTGCGCCGACCGACCGGCGACGGCATTAAGATTCGTTACCCACTCCGTGCTTGAGCGTGAGGCGCAGGGATCTATGATGGGGGCCGTTGTCGGCGTTCGACGGCATGCGCGCCTGCGCCTGCATCGCGCTGCATCGGAGATCGGTTTCAGCGAGGAGAGGACGAGAATGCGCACCAAAATGATGTTGAACGCGATGCTGCTCGCATCCGCAGCGGCGATAGCCACTTTGGCCGGCGCGCATGCACAGCAAGCGCGCCCAGTCGCGGCGAGTGCCGACCTTCCCCCGAACGCCAAGGCGGGCGAGTGCTACGCCCGGATCATGATCCCGGCGCAATACCGCACGGTCAACGAGACCGTCGTGGTCACGCCGGCGAGCCAGAAGATCGAGACGGTCGCGGCGCGCTACGAGTGGATCGAGGAGCGCGTGACGGTGAAGGAGGCCTCGGAGCGGCTCGAGATCATCCCGGCGCGCTACGAGGATCGCACCGAACGCGTCATGGTCCGCCCGGGTTCCGAGAAGCTGATCGTCGAGCCTGCGAAGTTCAACACGGTCGAGGAGAAGGTCCTGGTCAAGCCGGCCTACACGACCTGGAAGAAGGGCCGCGGCCCGATCGAGAAGGTCGACGATTCGACCGGCGACATCATGTGCCTCGTGGAGGTTCCGGCCGAATACAAGACCGTCACGAAGCGCGTGATGGCCTCGGCCGAAACGACCCGCAAGGAGGTCATTCCCGCCGAGTACACGAATGTGACCAAGCGCGTGATGGTCGAGCCGCCGAAGACCACCAAGGTCGTGATCCCGGCCGAGTACAAGATGGTCCGGGTCCAGAAGCTCGTCGAGCCGGCGCGCGAAGTGCGCACGCCGATCCCCGCGGTCACGCAGCAGGTCACCCGCCAGGAGAAGATCAACGACGCCAAGCTCGAGTGGCGCTCGATCCTGTGCGAGACCAACACGCGTCCGGACCTGCTCGTCGATCTCCAGAAGGCGCTGCAGGCGCGCGGATTCAATCCGGGTCGCATGGATGGCCGCCTCGGCGCCGACACGATGGCGGCGGTGCAGGCCTTCCAGCGCAGCCGCAACATGGCGACCGGCCAGCTGACGATGGAGACGCTGGCGGCGCTGAATGTGAAGGTCACGAACTAGACCTTCGCGTCGATCGCGCGCATCTTGCGATGCGCGACTTCAGCGGCCCCTTCGGGGGCCGTTGTCGTTTTGGGCGCGTGCCCGCCGATCCGGCGAGGCCGCGAATCAGCGTGGGCCGAGCGTGATCGTGCCGACGATCCGGCCTTGCTGAGGATCGATCACGATCAGGCGCTCGTCGATCCCTGGCGATCCGGTGTAGAGGTGGAGGATCGCCAGCGCGCCCAGTGACGTGACGGCCTGGATCCGGGTTCCCGGCGGCTGGTCGAGGATCAGGCGTCCCCACCCGCGCGTGTCCAGCGACGCTGTCGGCGACACCGCCGGGGTCCGCGCAGCGACAGCCGCGGGCGCACCGTCGCCGCCGGGCGGCGTGCGGGTCATCACGAGGAAGACGAGTGTCGCGAATGCCATCAGCACGGCAATGCCGAGGATGACGACCACCGCCTTCAGCGCGCGCAGCGAAGCTGGGCGCGGGGGAACGGCGTTCGGAGGAAATTGTTGAGCGGCGCTCAGGAGATCACCGGGCAGTTCGGGGCCGACATTGACGGCGAGAGGCTCGATCGCGCGCTCGCGTCGCTCCTCGCCGCCGATCATCCGACGCTGACACGCTCGCGCCTCAAGGGATTGATCGAGGGCGGAAGCTGCCGCCTCGACGGCGCGACCGTCAAGGAACCGTCGCGCCGGGTCAGGCCGGGGCAGGGTTTCACGATCGTCGTCGCGCCGCCCGATGTCCGGCATGTCGCACCGCAGCCGATGGCGCTCGACATCCTGCACGAGGACGAAGACCTGATCGTCCTCGACAAGCCGGCCGGCCTGGTCGTCCACCCGGCCCCCGGCAATCCGGACCGCACGCTGGTCAACGCGCTCCTGGCCCATTGCGGTCCGGCGCTCGCATCGATCGGCGGCACCGGACGCCCGGGAATCGTGCACCGCCTCGACAAGGACACCAGCGGACTGATGGTCGTCGCCAAGACCGAGCGGGCGCTGCAGGGCCTCGCCCGGCAGTTCAGCGCCCACAGCGTCGATCGCGTCTACCAGGCCCTGGTCTGGGGATTGCCCAGCCCCGCCAGCGGCGAGATCAGCGGCGCGATCGGCCGCAGCCGCGCCGATCGCAAGAAGATGACCGTGGTGCGCAGCGGCGGGAAACCGGCGCTCACGCGCTACCGGACATTGCGCGCGGTGGGCGGCGGCCGCTTCGCGCTCATCGAGTGCCGGCTCGCCACCGGTCGCACGCACCAGATCCGGGTCCATCTCACGGCGATCGGACACCCGCTTCTCGGCGACCCGGCCTATGGCCGCGCGGCCGGACAGCGCCGCAGCCTGCCGCAGGCTGCGCGCATCCTCGTCGATGGCTTTCCCCGCCAGGCGCTCGACGCCGTGCGCCTCGGCTTCGTGCATCCCGCGAGCGGCGAGATGCTCGTCTTCGCGCGAGATTTGTCGAGCGATATCAGGATGCTCCTCGACGGCCTCGCGGCGCTGTGAGCGTCCCTGTGCAGCGCGGAATTTCGTCACTATCTTCTGCCGCCATTCGAATCGGAGCGCCGCGTCGTCGCCCCGATTTCCCGCAAGGAGCGCGATGAGAGCCAATCTCCCTGTCCTCGCCGGCGAAGGGAATCTCGGACGGTATCTGGCCGATATCCGGAAATTCCCTCTGCTCGAACCCGAGGAGGAGTACATGCTCGCCAAGCGCTGGCGCGAGCATGGCGATTCCGTCGCCGCCCACCGGCTGGTGACCAGTCACCTGCGCCTCGTGGCCAAGATCGCGATGGGCTATCGCGGCTACGGCCTGCCGGTGTCGGAACTGATCTCCGAGGGCAATGTCGGGATGATGCAGGCGGTGAAGCGCTTCGATCCGGAGCGCGGTTTCCGTCTCTCGACCTACGCGATGTGGTGGATCCGCGCCTCGATCCAGGAATACATCCTGCATTCCTGGTCGCTGGTGAAGCTGGGCACGACCGCGTCGCAGAAGAAGCTGTTCTTCAACCTGCGCAGGGCCAAGGCGCGTCTCCAGATCATGGACGACCGCGACCTCACGCCGGAGAAGATCACCAAGATCGCGACCGAGCTCGGCGTTCCCGAGGCCGACGTCGTGCAGATGAACCGTCGCCTCCAGGGCCGCGATGCCTCGCTCAACGCGCCGCTGCGCGCCGACGGCGAGAGCGACCTCGAATGGCAGGACTGGCTCGTCGACGAGACCGCCGACCAGGAGGTCAAATACGCCGAGGTTCAGGAATTCGACCGTCGCCGCTCGCTGATGGAGGAGGCGATGAAGACGCTGAACGAGCGCGAGCGCAAGATCCTGGTCGAACGCCGCCTCAAGGAGGAGCCGGCCACGCTCGAGGACCTGTCTGCGGTCTACAAGGTCAGCCGCGAGCGCGTGCGCCAGATCGAGGCGCGCGCCTACGAGAAGCTCGAGAAGGCCGTGCGCAGCTTGGCCGCGGACGAGGCGCGCGCGACCGAAATGGCGATCGCCGCGCGCCCGCCGACCTCGCCGCGGCGCGACTCCTAGCGCTCATCGGCGCGGCCGGACGCTCAGACGCTGAGCGCGCCCAGGCACACGCGCAGCCCCCACCACATCGCCGGCGCGGCCGCCACGAGACTGGCGATCGTGGCGATGTAGATGCCGCGGCTCCCGGCCTCGGGCATGTTTCGCAGCAGCAGCCGCACCGACGGCTCGATCGACAGGAACGTCCAGCCCAGGCACGCGGCGAACAGCACCGCGCCGCTGATGCCCAGCGCCGACTGGACCTTCGGCACCCAATAGGCCACGGCAAGAACGACCCAGCCGGTGGTGGCGAACAGATCACCGAGGATGTGGGTCTTCGAATGTCCGTCCAGGCTCAGCGCATAGGCGAGGCTGGCCGCGATCATCGCAGCGTAGACGAGCAGGTAGATCGTGGCGATGAGCGGCATCTCGACGGCCCGGATGTCGTCAATCGGCGAAGGGATCGGCGACGAGAATCGTGTCGTTGCGCTCGGGGCTGGTCGACAGCATCGCCACCGGCGCGCCGATGAGTTCCTCGACACGGCGGATGTACTTGATCGCGTTGGCCGGCAGGTCGACCCAGGAGCGCGCGCCGCGGGTGGATTCCGGCCAGCCGGGGATCGTCTCGTAGATCGGCTCGATCGCCGCCTGCGCGGAAGGGTTGGCCGGGAAATGGTGCAGCGTCGCGCCGCGCAGTCGGTAGGCGACGCAGACCTTGATCTCCTTGAAGCCGTCGAGGACGTCGAGCTTGGTCAGCGCGATGCCGCGCACGCCGCCGACGCGCAGCGCCTGGCGCACCATCACCGCGTCGAACCAGCCGCAGCGCCGGCGCCGGCCGGTGACGGTGCCGAACTCGTGTCCGCGATCGCCGAGCAGCTGGCCGATCTCGTCGGTGAGCTCGGTCGGGAACGGACCCGATCCGACGCGCGTCGTGTAGGCCTTGCAGATCCCGAGCACGTAGCCGGTCGCCTGCGGGCCGAGCCCCGAGCCGGTCGCCGCCTGGCCCGCGACGGTGTTCGAGGAGGTCACGAAGGGATAGGTCCCGTGGTCGACGTCGAGCATCGCCGCCTGGGCGCCCTCGAACAGGATGCGCTTGCCTTGGCGTCGCGCGGCGTCGAGCGTGATCCACGCCGGCTCGGCGAAGGGCAGCACCTTGGGCGCCACATCGAGGAGCTGCGCGCGCAGTGCCGCCTGGTCGACCTCCGGCGCACCGAGGCCGCGGCGCAGCGCATTGTGGTGCCGGAGCATCTCGTCGAGCTTCCAATCGAGCGTCTCGACGTCGCCGAGGTCGCACAGCCTGATCGCGCGGCGCGCGACCTTGTCCTCGTAGGCCGGACCGATGCCGCGACCGGTCGTGCCGAGCTTGCGCTCGCCGCGCATCTCATCGCGCAGCCGGTAGAGTTCGCCGTGCAGCGGCAGGATCATCGCGACGTTCTCGGCGATGCGCAGATTGTCCGAGGTGATCGCCACACCCTGCGCGCGCACCCGGTCGATCTCCGCCAGCAGCGCCCAGGGATCGACGACGACGCCGTTGCCGATCACCGCGAGCTTGCCCGGCCGCACGACGCCCGACGGCAGCAGCGAGAGCTTGAACACCTGGCTGCCGATGACGAGCGTGTGGCCGGCGTTGTGGCCGCCCTGGAAGCGCACGACGATCTCCGCGCGCTCCGACAGCCAATCGACGATCTTGCCCTTGCCCTCGTCGCCCCATTGCGCGCCGACGACGGTTACGTTGGCCATGGCTCAGGCTCCCAGCTCGACAATTCGGTCATCGATCAGCGCATGCGTGCAGCCGAGGCGTCGCGCCTCGGCGCGAATATCGGCGCAGTTCCCGAGCGCCGCCACCGTCGTCCACCCCTCGTCCCGCAGCCGCGCGGCCAGGCCCTCGTCCGCGGCGACGAAGATCGCGCGCGGCTGAGGCGCCGCCGGCAGCGCGCGCAGGATCGTGTCGGTATAGATCGTGAATCCCGTCGCGGACTCGCCGGCCGCGGCGGTGAAATCGGCGCCCGCGACATAGCGGCCGCCGCGGCCAAGCTCGCCGCGCACGTCGCGCGCGAAGATCGTGAAGCAGAGGCCGGTGTGATACTCGAAGCCGCGATTCTCGATCAGGTCGACCGTCAGCGAGAGATCGGCGCGCCACGCACGCAGCCGGCCGACGACGTCTGCGAGGCGATTGGCGTCGGCGCCGGCCTGGCCGGTCAGGCTGAGCGCGCCGAGTGCCGCGAGCGCCCGGCCCGCCTCGCCGGACTCGCGCAGCAGCACGCCGAGCGTCGCCGCCAGCCTGCCGCCATGACGCGCCACGCCGGCCGCATCCTTGCGGTTGAGCGCCTCGCGCAGGCGCTTGGCCTCGCCGGGATCGGGCGTCGCCTCGGCGACGAGGGCGGCCGCGAGGCTGGGCGAGGAGAGATCGATGCTGAGCCCGCCAATGCCGATCTCGA